>CAYJIW010000028.1:0-18291 GCA_964370335.1 uncultured Deferribacteraceae bacterium | reverse complement strand
ATGAAAAAACTGATAGCGAACTAGATGCAATACTTGCTAGCTTAGTAATTACTGTAAAAGAATAGTATAAGTATTAGCTTAAAAATATAAGGGTTTGATTAAATTCAAGCCCTTTTTTTGTGTACAAGTTTGATAAAATAAAAAGCCTATACAAAAAGTATAGGCTTTATTTACGGGGACGACGAGACTCGAACTCGCGACCTCTGGCGTGACAGGCCAGCGTTCTAACCAACTGAACTACGCCCCCATTATGAGAGTGGACGCTGCAGGGATCGAACCTGCGACCTATGGCTTGTAAGGCCATTGCTCTCCCAGCTGAGCTAAGCGTCCTAATCAATTTATTGTAAAATTCTGTCCTAGAATTTTACAAACACGCTCACAAAAAGCGTGGTTTTTGTTTCACTCACTAAAGACTTTTACGTCCTTGTAAAAGTGATTTTATTGCATAAATTCTGTCCTAGAATTTCTGCGAACACGCTCGCAAAAAGCGTCTGTGTAATTTACAATCGTAAATTAAATTTACGACCCGTAGGGGATTCGAACCCCTGTTGTCGACGTGAAAGGCCGATGTCCTAGGCCAGGCTAGACGAACGGGTCATTATTAATATATTGCATAAATTCCATCCTAGAATTTCTGCAAACACGCTCGTAAAAAGCGTGGTTTTTACTTCGCTTACTAAAGGCTTTTGCCTCCATGCAAAAGTAATATATTGCATGTACGCCCTAGTTTCTGCAAACACGCTCGTAAAAAGCGTGGTTTTTACTTCGCTCACTAAAGGCTTTTGCCTCCTGAAAAAGTGAGTTGTAAGTTTGCCCTCTCACAATTGTGATTAAGCCTTTTTAACTATAACCAATACCGGTTGTTACAGTTTGCTCAGCAACACCCCTAAGCAATGCTTAGAAATGGTGAGCCGTGCTGGGATCGAACCAGCGACCCACTGCTTAAAAGGCAGTTGCTCTACCGGCTGAGCTAACGGCTCACTAGCCCTAACAAGTAACATTAATTACTGTTGGGATAACACTTATATCAAATGGAAATAGCTATGTCAACATTTTTTTTAAAAAAAATATAAAAAAATTGTCAACCATTGTAAAATCAAGCTTTTTCGCTATGAAATATTTTAAAATATTTCTTCTAGCACAATCGTTTGCGTCCTATCTGTACCTATAGAAACTAGGCAATAAGGAACTTTTAAATAATCTTTCACAAACTTAATATAATCTTTTGCGTTTTGTGGCAAGTCATCAATATTTTTTAATTTAGTAATATCTTGCTTCCAGCCCTTAAATTCTTTGTATATTGGTTTAATTCGCTCTATTTTGCTTAAACTAGATGGAAATGTATCAACAACTTCGCCATCAATCTCGTAGCCTGTACAAACCTTAATAACGTCCATATCGTCTAATACATCTAACTTAGTTAACGCAATATGTGTAAGTCCATTAACCATGATTGCATATTTTGATACTACTAAGTCTAACCAACCACATCTACGTGGTCTACCAGTTGTAGCACCAAACTCATGCCCAGCTTTACGCAGTGCTTCGCCGTCTTCGTCGTGTAGCTCAGTTGGGAACGGCCCACTACCAACACGAGTTGTATATGCCTTCATAACGCCAACGATATTATTAATATGTCTAGGTGATAGACCTGTACCTGTGCAAGCGCCACCAGCAGTACCGTTAGATGATGTAACAAACGGATATGTGCCAAAATCCACATCTAACATAGTTCCTTGCGCGCCTTCCAACATTATTTTCTTGTTTTCATCAGCCAATTTATTAATTAATACTGCGCTATCAATAATATATTTACATAACTTTTCTGCATAGCCTTTGCAATTTTCTACTATTTCTTTTGCGTCAATTTCAGGCATGCCATAAACTTTTGTAGCGTATAAGTTCATTTCGGCTACGTTAGTATTGATTTTTTCTTCAAGTGATTTAAGGTCGAACAAGTCGCACATACGTATGCCTACACGTGCTGTTTTATCCATATATGTTGGACCAATGCCACGTCCAGTTGTGCCAATCTTATTAGCGCCCTTTAATTCTTCTTTATGTTTATCAAATATCATATGGTATGGCATGATAAGGTGTGCTCTATCAGAGATAAAAAATCTACCTTCAAAATCAATACCACGTTCAGCAAGTTCGTTTATCTCTTTAAGTAGTGCTTCTGGCTCAATAACAACACCGTTACCGATGATATTTATTGTTGATTTATGTATTATACCTGATGGGATAAGGTGTAGTACATACTTAGTACCATCTACCCATACTGTATGTCCTGCATTATGTCCGCCTTGGTATCTAACGACAACATCTGCTTGTTGAGAGTACATATCAACGATTTTCCCTTTTCCTTCGTCACCCCATTGTGTGCCTAATACTACCGAACAACTCATCTTACCCTCCGTTTATTACTTCTTTAAACTTATATATTTTTAAAAATTCTTCTGCTTTTGCTTCATCTTCAAGGAATAATACGCTAGCGCCTTTTATTCGTAACTGTTCAGCCTTTTGTAAATTTTGCACCCCTGTAACGAGGTAATCAAACCCGACACCTTCATCTTTACAGATGTTGAAGTGCATAATCTCATCAATATTAAGTGCCATACCGCAAGCAGCAGTATCAGTACCAAACTTTGCTAGCAATGTATCATACCTGCCACCACCACCAAGCGTAAACCCAGCCTCATGGTGAATAATCTCGTATGTGATACCTGTATAGTATTCAAGCCCTTTTGCATCAGACACATCAAAAATAATGTTGTCAAAATCAATACCAAGTGACTTAAACCTATCGAATAGAGATATAATATAATCTAATCGGCTGTTTAATTCAATGTCAAATTCACAAAGCGGTTTAAGTTGGTCAACAATTTCTATCCCACCAAACGCAAGCGGTAAACATTTTACTAGGTTTTTTATATTATTATCTTCTATTTTATTAACGAAGTTTTTTATTTTAAATTGAGTTTTACTACGCAATATTTGTTTAAGCTCATCAGCGTTATCGCCAACAAGTTCTAGTATGCGTGCTAACAATTTTGCATCACTCACTATGAACTTATATCCATTTAGCCCAATAGTTTTTAATGCTTTATCACACATTAGTAACATTTCAGTATCGCCACATAGTTCAGAGCCACCAAAAAGTTCCCAGCCTAGTTGGTATTTTTCGCTTTTTGTCCCTCTATCCATATCGACAGTACGGAACACTGCGCCTTGATAGCTAATGCGTAAAGGTAGCGGATATTCGCCCATATAGCCAAGCACAGCATGACATACTTGCGGTGTAAAATCTGGCCTAAGGACAAGCATTTTACCAGTATTGCTATCAATAAACCGAACGATACTATCATCAGAAAAGTTGTATGATGTATCTTTCAATAATTCGTATTGGTCGCAAGTTGGCAGACGTAGCTCCATGTATCCATACTTATCAAGCACAGATTTTATGTGTGATGTTATTTTATCCTTACGTCTGGAGCTATCTTGTACTGGTTCAGATTTAAAATTTGCCATGTTATACGCTCGGGAACGCTTCAAGCAATACTTGTTGTGCTGCAGCAACACCAGCACCAAGTTTTATATTAGCACCAAACTTTACAAGCCCCATTTCAATAGCGCTGATAGCTGTTATAGTATCAAAAACATCGTGATAGCCAAGATGTGAGATACGCAATATCTTACCAGTAAGTTGGTCTTGTCCGCCAGCTAATGCAACACCACATTTATCACGCAAGTACTTGACGAACGCTTTACCATCAATATTTTCTGGTAGAAAGCAACCTGTTGCTGCATTAGATGGTGCATCTGGCGCAAGTAGCTTAAGCCCAAGAGCATTAACAGCAGCCCTAGTTGCTTTTGCATTTATTTCGTGACGTTTAAACACGTTATCTATACCTTCTGCCATCATCATTTTAAGTACTGTGTTTAGCCCAATAACAAGGCTAACGCCAGCTGTCCAAGCAGTAGTATCTTTTTGTTGGTTTTTAAGCTCTGTAAGTAAGTTTAAATAAAAACGCTTTGTTTCACATTTTTCTACCATAGCCCAAGCTTTTTTGCTAAGAGCGATTAATGCAAGCCCCGGTGGCAACATAAACGCTTTTTGAGAGCCTGTAAGTAGAACATCTATGCCCCATTCGTCCATTTTTGTATCATGAACGCCAAGCGAAGTAATGCCATCGACAACTAATAATGTATTCGGCATGTCTTTAGTAGTGCTAGCCAGTTCTTTAACTGGATGATAAACTGTTGTTGATGTTTCGCTACCTTGTACAAATACAGCTTTTGTATCTGGGTTATTCTTTAAAAAATCAGCAACAACCGCAGGGTCGATAGCTTTGCCCCATTCTACATCAATTACGTGTGCATTTATACCAAAGTTGTTACATATTTTGCCCCAGCGTTCGCCAAACTTGCCACCATTAATAACAAGCGCTTTATCGCCAGCAGATAGTGTATTTATAACGGCAGCTTCCATACCAGATGTACCACTACCAAGTAGTATTAGCACTTCTTCATTAGTTTTGAAAACTTTTTTTAAGTTTTCTCTAGTTTCAGCAAATAGCTTAGAGAACTCTGGTGTTCTATGGTGTATCATCGGGCGTGCCATATCTAGCAAAACTTGTTCAGGTACAGCAGTTGGCCCCGGTGTTAGTAAGTATTTTTTTAACATAATATTCCTCATAAAAATAAAAATTACTTTATAATTTACACTAAAAATTTAAAATTTGCTATCATAAAAAATAAAAAAAAACACATATCTTTACCATTATTGCCTTTTTTACCTATAAACCGATATAGTTCTAGCTCGGCATAATATATTAAGACATTTTATATCTTTATATATTTATTTATGTTTTTATATAAATACCTTGCAAAATATATAAATATCGTGTAGCCTAAAAATCAGCAGTACAATTTATATTTCTTAGGTGGATTATGAAAAATTTCATTATCGCTACAATAGCTTTTATTTTTTGTATGCTTCACACAAACTCAATCGCTCAAACTATCAACAATGAACCTTATGCTCAATTATTAAATAGTTACGTTAATGAACAAGGTCTTGTCGACTACAAGTCACTAAAGCAAAATAGAGCATCGCTTGATGACTATATTAAATCACTTGCTAGCGTTACTAAGGCTGAATTTACTCAATGGGATACTAACGCACAGCTAGCATATCTTATCAACTTATATAATGCAGAGACGTTACAACTTATAGTCGATAATTATCCAGTGAAATCTATCAAAGATATCGGTACAATATTTAGTAGCCCATGGAGCAAGCCTGTTGTGTCGCTTTTTGGCGAAAGTATTACGCTAGACAACCTTGAGCATGACATAATCAGGGTTGATTACAATGAGCCACGCATACATATGGTGCTTGTTTGTGCTGCAAAAGGTTGCCCTGCCCTATCTCGCAACCCATATACAGCTGATAATCTTGACGAACAGCTTAGCTTTGAAACTACTAAGTATCTAAAATCTACAGCTGGACTTACTATAGATAGCAATAAAAAAGTTGCAAATATATCCTCAATATTTAAGTGGTATAAAGAAGATTTTAAATCTGTACCACAATTTGTATCGCAATACAGTGGTAATAATGTAAATGATTTCAAAATAAAATATATAAACTACGATTGGAGTTTAAACGAGCAATAAGGAGCTATAATGCAAAACAATATATCTATTAACGAAATTCTTGATGATAATAGTTGGTCATCGACTACTACTGGCGAAAAGCGTGGTTATATTCAACCATCCGAACTAAAAGAATTATGGTTCCATACTGGTACTAGGTGTAACTTACGTTGCCCAAACTGTTTTGAAGGCTCTAACCCTCAAAGCGAAAGGATTGAAAACTTAACGCTTGCCGATGCTATACCTTATATTAATGAGGCTTTAACTCTAGGTTGTCAACAGTTCTCGTTTACTGGTGGCGAACCATTCTTCAATCCAGAAATGGTTAGCATATTAGATTACGCACTTGAGTATAATCCATGCCTAGTGCTTACTAATGGCACATTACCGCTATTAAACAATTTTGATAAAGTTAAACAGCTTGCAAACAAAAATCATCAATTATCTTTCAGGGTTAGTCTTGATTATCCAGATCCTGTTAAGCACGACAAAAGCAGAGGTACAGGCAACTTTAACCTATCACTAAAGGCTTTATCTAAACTATATAAGGCAGGTTTTAAAGTATCTGTTGCTAGATCAAAAACTCATAATGAAGATAGCGAACAAGTTGATAACGCCTATAAAAAATATTTTAAAATCGTCGGAATACCTGAAGATACTCGCATTGTATCTTTTGCTGATTTATATATGCCGAACTCTACACACGTTGTTCCAGAGATTACGGAACATTGCATGACGACATATAAAACTGAAGAACAACGCAAAGACTTTATGTGTAACTTTAGTAAAATGATTGTTAAGAAAAACGGTAGGCTTGGTATATATTCTTGCACACTTGTCGATGATGACGATAAATATAACATGGGTGATAGTTTAAAACAGGCAATGAAAAAACGTGTAATTCTTAAACATCACCGTTGCTATACTTGTTTTGCTTCTGATACATCTTGTAGCGAACTATAAAAGGAGCGATTATGAAAAAATGGATAACACTTATAGGGTTTTTAGCATTCTTAATTATTCTATTCTTTGTAGTTAGGCAATTTGAGCTTGATAACGTCATAGCAGATATTAAGCTATGGGTAGCAGATAAAGGTATCTATGGTCCAATAGTTTATGCTATTGCTTATGCTGTTGCAACTGTGTTGTTTATACCCGGCTCTGCATTGACAGTTGCTGCTGGTGCAATATTTGGATCTGTAACTGGTGTTATTACTGTTCTTGTTGGTGCAAATATTGGCGCTGGGCTTAGTTTTCTTGTTTCAAGATATATTGCTCGTGATGCTATGACTTCGTTATTTAGCAAAAATGATAAACTAACTAAGCTTGATGACTTATCAGAAAAGCATGGCGATATGATTGTTGCAATTACAAGGCTAGTTCCTATATTTCCGTTCAACTTTTTAAATTATGCGTTTGGGCTTACAAAAATTAGCTTTAAAACATATATGATGTGGACTGCTTTATGTATCGCTCCCGGTACAGTTTTATATGTGGTCGGCACAGATGCTGTTACTGTTGCTATTAGCGAGGGTCGTGTTCCATGGAGCTTAATCGTTATAGTGTTACTTATACTTGCAATACTTACTTTCGTTGTTAAAAAAGCTAAGAACAAGCTACAGGAGTAATATATGATATATAAAAATATTAAACCACTTGATGAGCATAATAATAAACTTCTTAACGCTGTACATCCTAGTGATTGGGTGAACCCTACTCCTGATGGCGTTTATAATATGGTTGTCATTGGTGCTGGCTCTGCTGGGCTTATTTCGTCAATAATTACAGCATCGCTTGGTGGTAAAGTTGCGCTAATAGAACGTGACATGATGGGTGGCGATTGCTTAAATGTCGGTTGCGTGCCATCTAAAGGGTTAATTCGTTCCGCTAAGTTTGCACATGATACAAAATATGCTCATGAGCTTGGCTTTACTGATGGCAAAGTATCTGCTGATGACTTCGCTAAAGTGATGGAACGTATGCGTAAAATACGTGCTACTATTAGTAAAAACGATTCTGCTGAACGATATTCGTCGCTTGGTGTTGAAGTATATATCGGTGATGCAAAATTCGTATCTAAAGATAGCATAGAAGTCGGCGGACAAATATTAAAGTTTAAAAAAGCCGTTATTGCTACAGGTGGTCGTGCAGTTAAACCTGATATTGACGGTCTTGAAGAAGCTGGCTACTTAACTAACGAAAATGTATTCGACTTGACTGAACTGCCTAATGATTTACTTGTTATCGGTGGTGGTCCTATCGGTTGCGAACTAGCGCAAGCATTTAGCAGGTTTGGCTCTAATGTATATATTGTTCAAAGAAGCACATTCTTACCTTATGAAGATAGCGAAGCATCAAAAATACTAGAAGATGTTTTCAAAAATGAAGGTATAAAAACTTATCAACATGCTGGCGTTACAAAGGTTGAAAAACTTGATAACGGTAGAAAGCGTGCAACAATTAAAGTTGGTGACAAACTAGAAATAGTTGAAGTTGATGAAATACTTATAGGAGCTGGCAGAACTCCTAATGTCGAAGGTATAGGGCTTGATGTTGCTGGTGTAGAATACGATACAAGACGTGGTGTGTTTGTAGATGATAACTTACGCACAACAAATCCTAGCGTATATGCTGCTGGCGATTGTTGCCTTACATGGAAGTTTACACACTCGGCTGATATGGCTGCGCAAATCGTCGTTCAAAACGCACTCTTTAAAGGCAGAAAAAAATGGAGTAGCGTTATTATGCCATGGTGTACTTATACTGCGCCTGAAATTGCACATGTTGGCATGTATGACTATGATGCAGAAAAGGCTGGCATAGAAATAGAAACTTTCAAATTTGAACTAGATGAAAATGATAGAGCGTTACTAGATGGCGAAAGCAATGGATTTGTTAAAGTATCTGTCAAAAAAGGTAGCGATAAAATCATTGGTGCAACTATTGTTGCTAGCCATGCTGGCGATATGATTAGCATGATTACAATGGCTATGAATAATGGGCTTGGGTTATCAAAACTTGCAAATTTTATATACCCATACCCTACACAATCTGACGCAATAAAACGTGTTGCAACACAGTATAACAAAACTAAACTTACACCGTTTGTTGCGAAGCTACTTAAGGGGTGGCTCAACTTTACACGATAATGGATAAAATAATAATCTTTACGAAGTACCCAAAACTAGGGCTTGTAAAAACTAGGCTTGCTAAGCACATTGGTAATGAAAATGCGCGCAACCTACATAAACAAATGGCTGAATATACCGTTTGGCAAGCATTTATGGCAAATGTTGCTGTTGAAGTGAGATATACTAACTCAACTAAAGATGAAATGATGTCATGGCTTGGTGATAACTCTACATATGCAGAACAAGTTGGCGATACGCTAGGCGAACGTATGTCAAACGCATTCAAAGATAGCTTTGCACAAGGATATAAGCGTATTGTACTTGTTGGAACTGATATACCAAACCTTCGTACACATCATCTTAAAGAAGCGTTACAGCTACTACATAGTAACGATTGCGTTATAGGTAAGGCTAACGATGGTGGCTACTATATGGTTGGTTTATCACGTATGGTTGATGACATATTCACGGATATACACTGGGGTACAGACACTGTTTTCTCTGATACTATCAGCAAATTATCTAGCTATAAATACTCTATACTAGAAGAATTAAATGATGTTGATGATATAACAGATATACCACAAAAAATATCTGTAATTATACCTACGCTTAACGAATCGAGCAATATTGTTAACACTATACAAGATGCCTATACTGGCTTTGATGTTGAAGTTATCGTTGTAGACGGTGGTAGTAGCGACAATACCCATAAACTTGCCAGCATAAAAGGTACCAAAGTTATATACGGCACATCTGGTAGGGCGTACCAAATGAATTTAGGTGCAGAAAATGCAACTGGTGATATACTACTTTTCTTACATGCTGATAGTAAGCTACCTAAAAATTGGGATATTTATGTAAGGTCTGTTTTTAATAATGCTAACGTCGTTGCTGGCTACTTCAAATTTGCAATAACTGAAATGTTTAGAGGTCGCAAACTTGTTGAAACACTTACTAACTGGCGTGCAGATAAATATAAACTTCCTTATGGTGACCAAGCAATATTTGTATCTAAACACGCTTTTCAATCTGTTGGTGGCTATCAACAAGTGCCAATTATGGAAGATGTCTACTTTATGAAAGATATTGTTCAAGTTGGCGATGTTAAAGGCTTAAATGTCACATTAGGCACATCTGGGCGTAGGTGGATTAAAAACGGGCTTATACGCACATTTTTATATAATCAGCTTGTGTTAATACTCGCAAATCGTGGTTACTCGCATGATAAACTACGCATGTTCTATAGGGGCGAGATTGGATTGCTTAACTTGATAAAACCAAGCAATAAAGTAGCTGCTTAAACACTTTGAAATAACTTATAAACTACTATGGCTATATACTTATGTATGTAGCCATTTTTATTGCTTATCATAATTGTACACAAAAAAAGCCCTCAAAAATGAGGGCTTTTATATGTTAAACTTTCGTTTAAATTACTATTCAGCTGTGTATAATACAGGATAGCTTTCACCAGCTTTAAACATGATAGGTGATGTATGAACTAAACCTGCAGCACTACCGCTACCTGCTTTAATATAATCATTGTATGCTTCAATAGCAGCATTCATTGCATTAATTGTAGCTGTAGCGTTTAGGTCGCCTGCAGTAGCTACTTTAGTAACTTCTACTTCATAAGGACCATTCAAATCTGCTCCTGTAGCATTTGCATGTGTACCTTCTAGGTAGTAAGATGCAACAACACTTGGAACACTGTTATCACCTTCTTTATTGCTTGCAACTGAAGAAATTGCGAAGTTGTAGTTCATGCCTTCCCAATCAGATTCAACAGGCCCAGTAATAGTACCAAGGTTGAATGTACCTATAACTTTATTACTGTTAGAACCAACTACACCAGCAACATATTTAGTTGTAGTTCTTTTAACATAAACAGAAACTGGGCCAGTATTGTAAGCGCCAACAACTACAGAACTTCTGTATGAGTTATCGCCAACTACACCACCAATATTATCAATTTGTGATTTATTAGCTTCAGAAGAAACAGCACCAGTGTTATAAGCACCTAATAACTCTGCGTAGTTTGCAGCTATAACACCACCAACATTAGAACCTGATGTAAGAGTACCAGCAGTAGCATCATTAACGATATCACCAGTGTTGTAAACATCCATAACTAACGTGCCAGCACCACTTAATGCAACAACACCCGCTACAAAGTCATTACTAGCAGTAATGTTACCAGTGTTAAAAGAAGAAATAACTTTTATAATAATGTCATTTGCAGATTTTCTAACTTTACCAGTTTTACCAATAACACCTGCTACATAGCTATAGCCACTGATATTACCAGTGTTGCTGCTACTTTGTACTTCGCCACTTTCAAGGTAACCAACAACACCACCAGCTTGGCCAGTTGTAGTTACGTTACCGTTATTAACGCTACCAATAACTTTTGAATATATGCTATAACCAGTAATACCACCAGTATAAGTAACGTTTGTTTCTAAATTACCGTTTTCGATATCACCATTGTTTACGCAATCAATAATGTTACCTTTCCAAAGGTCTGCATCAACAAATAAACCAAGTGAACCAGCAATACCACCAACATTTTCATTACCATATACGTTAGCGTTGTTAGAAGAATCTTGAATAGTACCTTGGTTATTACCAACGATACCACCTACTCTATTATTACCAAGAATTGTTGGTGCTGCACTATTTGTAGTAGTAGTTACGTGTACGTTAGAGATAACAACATCTTTACGAACAAGACCAGCTAATGCTCCTACATCTGAAGAACCTATAACTTCTGGGTCTTCAATAACTATGTTTCTAACTTCAGTATCAACACCGTTGCCTTTTTCGATAACGCCGAAAAGACCAACAGTATATGCACTTTCGTTATCAAGAACTAGACCAGTAACTTTTTTGTTATTACCGTCAAATATACCTTTGAAAGGTCTCTCGTAGTGACCGATAGGTTCCCACTCTGTACCAGCAGGTATAACGATGTCATCTTTTAAGACAACTTTTGCTGTTTGTGCAGCTGGGTCATTGCCATTAACTGCATCTCTAAATTCCATCAACTCCTCAACAGAAGCGATCTCGCTATAAGTAGAATAGTCTACAACTACTTCTTTAGCATTAGTGCCAGAAGTTTGAGGCGTTGTTCCACACCCCACGATCATTGAAAAAGACATAACAAAAATCGTTAAAACTAAAAAAATACGTGTTTTCATAATTTTCCTCCTTTATAAAAACAATTAAAATAACGTACTGCCAATGCAGTATAGTAATATTTTATTTTTTTATTCTTTATTTTCTATTTATCTATATAAAATACGACGCTTTTGATAGAACCACCTTGCAATCGGTTCGGAACATCAACTGTCATAGTATCTACATCACCTTGCCACTCATAATAGTATATTCTGTAAGGGCTCATATCATCAGTAATTTCAACACCTACTGTCTTAGATTTATAAGATAGCAATCTATTCTGCGGTAATGACTTAAACTTGTGTTTATCAGCTAGGTTTGAAACACCTCTACCATGTGTTGCGAGCGCAATAGCAAAATCAAAGTATATCTCATTAAACGATACACCAAACTCATTTGTAAAACGATCATATGTTGTACCTGTTGCTGTATATAATCTTTTTATAGCACTTTCACCATATCTGTCAACTAAATATAATGCAAACAGGAACGAATACGGATAAGCATCCGGATTTGTTGAAAAAGGTGCAAAATTTATATGAGTTATACCACTACTCATTAAAGTTGTTCCACTTGCAATTAACTCATCTGGCAATGTAGTCTTATACCTAGCGTACTCAGAAAAACCTTCGTTAACACTTAACATAGCAAGCCCTTGCCCACCAGATAAACCATGTTCTCTAAATATCAAATGTTGGTACTCATGAAATATTGTAGCAAGCGTATTATTTACATTACTCATGTCACGAGTAGCCACATATACAGTATTAGTGCCACCAATAGTGCCTAATGGTGCAATATTTGCAAGTAAAACAACTACTTTGCCATCGCCACTCAATGCACCAAATGTATTGACCATAGTTTGGTAATATGTTGCAAAGCCAACTCTATATGCTTCAATCTGCTCAGCAGTCAAATTATAGCCATTTTCTAAAACAATCCATGCATGGTCAAATTTAGCTACAACCCTTGCATCAAGAACACGAACTGAATTACCATCGTTTACAGTAAAATCATTTACTTGATAGCCAACATCAGCTAACCCATTATTCGTCAACGCATTAGAAGCAACACTTGAAGCCACATTTGGATATATATTATTGTACTCTGCATATGCAGTTTCATCAAACATGTTTGATGCAATATTATTATCTATACTAGCATTAAAATTAGCATTCACATTTGATGTGCCTGTTGTCTCAATAGATGTTGTTGGATATGGATTACTAAAACCTTCCGTATCATCATCATCTCTAGCAGTATATATATGAAGTGACATTAGCTTACCAGTATTTTGGTGTACTTTTAATGTGCCATCATCATGTACAAACATAAGTTCATCTTTAGTGCCATCAGGCAGTTCATAATTGCTACCAGTGCTGCCAGAGCTACCAGTATTACCACTAGTGCCTGTATTGCCTGTAGAACCATTATCGCCACCAACAATTGGTGCTTCACATGAAACAAACGCTGTAAATAAAACAAATAATAAAATAAAACGTTTCATAAAATATTTACCTCATAAACCCTAATAAATATTTTATACTTAAATATAAAATAAATACATAGATAGCTATGTGATTATAAATATAATCCTTTAATATCCACTTGTCAACATTTTTCGTAATATTTTTATTAAATTAATAAAAAAACCCCTTGTTTTGTCAAGGGGTTATGCAATATAAATAAATTACTTTTTTTATGGTAGAGGTGTTACATTATTAATTGCATTAAAGTCAATACCTATTCTTATAGGTGCACCAAGTGTAATAGGTGTAACAAGTGTTGAATAGCTAGAAAGTGACATCCCAGTCGCAGGGTCGACTATATCAATATTAAGAGGCATCTCATTAGCTGGTACACTTGGTAAGTATGGTCTTAAATAAGAGCGTAAAGATGCACTACTTGTTCCAGCAGTTAAGTTGTCAGTAAATGCATTTTCTGAATCTGACCCTAGCTCGTATCCATTTTGAATTGTATAATTTCTACCAGCATCATTATATGAAACACGGATAGCAAAAGTATTTGCTTGTGCAGGTATGTTTGTGAAATTAAATGTAACATCTACAACTAGCGAGTTAAAAATTAAGTTTACAATTTTATATATACCAGTATTATCACTCGCTAAAAGCGTAAAAAACCCACTAGTTAGTAATGTTGGTGAATTTCTAGGGACTTCAGCTACTTCTAGCGGTTGATTATTTACATTAGTTATCCCTGCTAATATACCAATACCACCTAAAGCATTAGCAGTAGCAATAACACCGTAACTTCCCAGTGGTAAAGTTCCAGGAGCAATTAAAAATTTCCCAAGTGCTTCTGGTGAAGTAAACTCAAGCGTTTGGACTACATCGCCTGTAGTAGTATCATATATGAGTATAGTAATGTTATCTGCTTGGCCTATAAGATCTGCATCACCAGTAATACCTATAGCTACACCCGGCGTTTCAGGCACATCTGCACAAGATGCAAGCATCATTACTGATAATATTGTTAATGAAAGTAATATTTTTTTAAACATAATAATTTACTCCTTAAATTACTGTATTTTTATAGTTGTAGCACGTCTAGCTTCTGCATCAGACTCTGCCTCATAGTCGATACCAGAACCGATTTTGCTAATTCTGTCTTCTGCTATGCCACGCTCAACAAGGTCAGCTTTTACGTTGTCTGCACGCTTTCTTGAAACTCTAAAGTTTGCTTCTTTCGTGCCAGTATTATCACCGTTACCAATGATTACAACATTAACATTAGGGTTGCTTTTTAGCACGTTAGCAATGTAGTCGATTTTATGGTCTTGGCTATCATCAACAAGAACAATATTGTGTCCAAAATAGATGCTTGGGAAAAGCATATAGTCTTTTTCAACAACTTCCTCTTCAACAACTTCTTCTTCGACTACTTCTTCAACAACTTCCTCTTCCTCATCTTCGCTATCGCTAGGTCTGCCAAAAGCCCAGCCTACACGAATACCTGCCTCAGCAAGAAAGTTAGGAACTTCGTCATATACAGGAATTCCATCTATACCTGTGCTAGTTAAGTACGTAGCACCAGCGTAAACACCAACAAATAAATTCTCAGTAACGAAACGCTCAAGAATTATATCTGCTCCAACGCCAAAGCCCCAGTTGCTGCTATCTTTAAAAAATACTTCTTTATCTGATTTTGTTTTAACACTAGCAGTTGTGCCGATACCATAGATAGCTGGTGAAAGGTTTAAAATCCAATCGCCACCACGTGTTGACTCTGCAAAGCCTAATAGATTGATGTTAAGGTGTAAGCCATACTGTTGGACAAATACACGGCTGTAAATATCTGTGTAGTATCCACCATCTTGCCCGTAAACAGCAGCGAAGTATTGGTTACCATCAGAGCCTAGCCAGTAAGGTTCATCATTAACTGTAGATGTGCCAAAGTTGCCCCAAGTGCCTGATAGCTCAAGTGATAAAACGTGATTAAAATAATAACCACCAAATAAACCACCATTGAAACCTATCTGGAATGGGTCGCCAAATGATGTAAATGTGCTAAAACCAAAAGGTAGCCCCGCACGTACACCCACATAAAATGGTACGCCGTTATCATCTTTTTGTTCGTTTGCATAACTGTTTGTAGATGCACTTAATAGCATTACAGAACATAACACAAGTAGTAATATCTTCTTCATATATCCTCCATAATTAGTTAATATATATAGTATTAGTGTAGTAATTAAGACGTGCAAAGTCAATAACTAATTATATAAGGTTATCACTATTGTGCGGTATTCTCGCTCTCTATCATCATGCCTAAACCGTCAAGGTATAGCTGGAAAGATTGTAATAAATTAAACTTAAATTCTGCTGTAAAACCAGTCAGTCCAAAATCGTTAACGATTTCATCAAGACGTGGCGGTATGGCAGAAACCATTTTACAGCCAGATATTAGCCCTAGTTGCGTATGCAATAGCCTATGCAGAACAGGCTTAGTAACAGCACCCGTTTCAACAATTTTATCAAGCACTGCATCTAAAATTTTATAAACTGATAGTGTAAACTCAAGCAAAGTATTATAGTCTGCATTATTTGTTTCAAGCAATATAGCTCTGATAGCTTCAAGCCTAATATATAATGGGTTTGTTGTAATTAAATGTTCAAGCTCAAACATGAGTGCAGCTTTTACGTCATCAAATGTTTTTAGCTTTCCAAACATTTCGCTGTTAGCCAAAGTGTCTAAACGCTTAATATATTCAATTTCAAGTAGTTTTAAGTATATTGCATCTTTAGTTTTAAAATGTTTTTGTATTGCAGCAACCGAAACATCTAGCGACTTTGCAATATTTTCGATAGTGATATTATGGTAATCAGTTGAAAGAAAAATCTCCTGTGATTTTTTAATTATTTCTTCAACACTAACGTCGCTATCAACATTTTTTTCACGTCTTCTAATCATATGTTCACCTGAAAGCGTAATTATTGCACTTAGAACAAACTACCACAATTCCAAAACAACCTGTCAACTTACAACACATATTACAATTAGTCAATAATAAAAGCAAAATATCTGTTAAAAAAATGTCATATAACCCTTATTAATACAAGAATATTAGCCACTTGATATTTAAAAAAGTGGCTAAGTTATTGTTAGAATTTATAAACTTTTTTAATTATAAAGTTAAATATCCTATCGCCGAACCATTTTTGTATAAATGCTAGCGGTTTCGCTCCAAACCCTACTAAATACCTAGTTTTTGGATTAGATACTGTAACAGCATGTGCAATAGTGTCAGATATTACTGTTGGTTTAGATAGTGTTTTGCCTGAATACATCTCACGCATACCGTCGGCAACTCTGTTTGCCATTTCTGCATATGCTCCATTTGCAGATGTTTTTTGTAAGTGGTCGGCAGCTATAGCGCCCCATTCAGTAGCAATACCGCCCGGCTCAATAACGATTACATCAATGCCAAACGGCTCAACCTCAAGTCGCATAGTAGCCGATAACCCCTCAACAGCAAACTTTGTAGCATGATACCAAGAACCGAAAGGAGTCCAAACACGCCCACCGACTGATGCGATATTAACTATCTTGCCGTATTTATGTTCACGCATTTTAGGTAACACTAGCTGTGTAAGTCTAGCTAGTCCAAAGATATTTACTTCAAATTGGCGTTTAGCTTCTTCGATAGGTACATCTTCCACAGCACCATAAGAGCCATAACCAGCATTATTTACAAGCACGTCGATACGACCTTCTTTTTGTAGGATAGTGTTTACACAGTTTTGCATAGATTGATCGTCTGTAACGTCAAGTTCGATTACTTCTATACCTTTATCGGTAAGTTTTGCAAGCCTATCAACACGCCTAGCAGCACCATAGACAACGAACCCTTTTTCTTTAAGGGCGTATGCAGTTTCTTCACCGATGCCAGAAGATGCACCAGTAACAAGAGCAACTTTTTTATCCATAAATAGCCTCCAATATATTAATATAGCGTTTATATATTAATTATGGAATATATCTTAATGAATTGCAAGAATTATTTATGGTGTATGTTAGATGATGGGTATTCAATTATAAATTAATTAAAAAACTCGCCATTTCTGACGAGTTTAAAATTTTATTCAAATGCTTTATAAATTACTTCTAGATAATCGTATGGCACAATCGTAAATAGCTTATCGCTATAAGGTGTCGTATTGCTTATCCTAAGTAGTTGGTTATTGCCACCATAAAAACCATTTACGAAAAAGTGCCCATTGAGAGCAGAGAAATCAAATGCTTTACCTGATAGCACTTGAAATACCGCATAATGACCATTGTGTTGTTCTATCCTCATTATTTGACTAGATGCGCTATCATAAGCATTTTCACACGTTGAAGTACCTAACTTAGTGCCAGATACTGTTGAAACGCATTGCGAAAAATCGCTAACAGGACGTAATCTACCAGCTAAATCATACACCCATGAGTTACTAGATGTTGGAGTTTCAGTTGCATTTCCATCTAGCCCATCTGTTGAAGCATCTAGCATTTTGCCACTACTAACTGATGTCAAGGTTGTATAATTATCACTCGTCGGTGCTGTTGGAACTTCATTTTCTCCAACCATTCCGCTTTCACGTAATATAGTTAATAATTGAGCTACTGTTGCGCTATCTTTAGCAATCAATAAATCTCTGTTATCATCTACAAATGACATCGTATCAGTAAGTCCTTTAGATAGGGTTATATAATTACTTACGTATAAACTTGCTTCTGGTGTAAGTTGGTCGATAGCGTTATGCTCTATAACTCTGTTTATCAAAAACTTATTAATATATGGAATATCAAACAC
>CAYJIW010000027.1:0-19434 GCA_964370335.1 uncultured Deferribacteraceae bacterium | reverse complement strand
GACGATTTGAAAGGCAAAACGGTTGCTGTTATTGCTAACCTAAAACCTGTAAAACTGATGGGTATTGAATCTAACGGTATGATATTATCAGCGACTACTGACGATGGTAAACATAATGTGCTGATACTACCTGATAATGTAAAAGCGGGAACATTAATAAAATAAATGGATAATATTTTTTTAACGGATACTCATGCTCACATACATTTTTCGCAATTACTAGGTGATGTTGATAATGTTGTTGAGCGTGCAAAACAAGCAGGTGTTACAAGGATAGTAACTATCGGTATTGATTATAACGATAGTAAAAAAGCTATATCTGTTGCAGAAAGGTTTGATAATGTTTATGCAACTGTTGGCATACACCCGCACGATGCTATGAACTACACAAGTAGCGATTATGATAAATTCAAAAAACTAGCACAACATGATAAAGTTATAGCTATTGGCGAAGTTGGGCTTGATTTCTATAAAGATTATGCACCACGTGATAAACAACAAGCAGTATTTGAAAGTATGCTTGAACTTTCTATCGAGTTGCAAATGCCAACTGTAATACATAATAGAGATACTGGAACAAAATGTCGTGAAGTATTAGATAGTTACTTTGGCGGTGGAAACTCGCTAGGCGGCATATTACATTGCTTTAATGGCGATAAAGATATTCTATATTGGGCAATAGATAACGGGTACTACATATCTTATGCTGGGCAGACCACATTTAAGTCTGCTGTTGAGATACGTGAAGCGTTAAAGATAACGCCACTAGATAGATTGCTGATAGAAACAGATTGCCCATATCTATCGCCAGTACCACTTAGGGGTAAACAAAATGAGCCATCGCATATGGTACATACATTCAACTTTATCGCTGATGAATTAAATGTTGATAAGCTAGAACTTGCAAGCACACTAGAAAATAATTTTAGTAGCTTGTTTTTTTCAAAGTAGTCTAGTATAATAAGTTATTGTTTATAAGCATAGTAGTTAATATGCTATATATAATTAAAACAAAAGGTTTGCTAAATGGCTAATATTGAAATACTATTAATATCCCAATGCGAAGATACAAAGAAGAAATTATTAGATACATTCGCTAATGATAATTATTCAGTTGATATTGTAGATAACGAAGATCTTGGGCTTGAATTATTGAGAGAACGTGATTATTCTGTCGTGATAGAAGATATTAATGTCGGTAACAATAAATCATATTGTTTGCTACATAAAATTAACGTAAACCAATACTCAAATATATCAGTGTTTATTATTGCAGATTCCATCATTGCAGATGATATACTTATGTCGTATGAACTTGGCGCTATTGATATATTTGATAAAAATTATGAAATAGAGCAACTAAAAGATTTAGTTGATAATTGTCACAAGAATTCATAAGGAGATTGTTATGGTATCAGTCAAAAAAATTCTTTTTCCAACAGATTTTTCAGAAGCATCGCACTATGCATTAGATTATGCGGTACAGCTTACAAAAATGTATGATGCACACCTTGAAATAGTGCATATCATGTTTGATGAAGCAAATATTGTTTCATTCTATCTACCGCAAATGACTATGCAAAATATATCGGGCGAGTTTGAAGAAGGTGCTACAAAGCAGTTTGATGAATTTATCGCTAATGCGCCAGAGCTTGAAGGTGTCCAGTTTAGTAGAAAATTATTAAAAGGCACACCGTATAACGAAGTCGTTAAAGAAGCAGAACTTGGCGGATTTGACTTAATTGTTATTGGTACGCATGGTAGAACAGGGCTAGAGCATGTTTTGTTTGGCTCTACTGCAGAAAAGGTTGTTAGAAAAGCACCTTGCCCAGTATTAACAGTTAGACCGAAAGGCAAAGTAAACGAACTAGCATAAGCAACATAAAAATATTAAAGGGTATAAATTTAAAGTTTATACCCTTTTTTTTGTTATTCGTAATCGCTAGCTGGAACGCTAGTTGCTGCAGATGCTGGCAGTTCAATGCCAACACTTTTATATCCTAGTGGTTTATTTTGCACGTTTATGTTTGGACGTGGGTGCGTCACTTCAAACTCACTATCATTTTGCATAAAATTATTTTTCCATGAGTTAGTTGAACCAGCAGAAAATACATTATCGTCCCAAGTTGAATCCATATTGTACCACGCATTATTTACAAAAACTCTATGCCAGGCGTGCAACCCTAACTCGCCATTTTCACCTGTTGCTGCTGCTCCGACAATGTATGCAGCTTTGTAGCCATACCTATGCAGTAGATGAACCATTGCTCTTGCATAGCCCTCGCATACTATATAATAATAACCACCTTTTGCATCATTTTTTTCTAAAAATGCACCACGCATATCGCCTGCCACTGTAGATGTAGAGCCATTACTGCCGTAGGCAACAGATGCTAAAAAAGCCTCTTGTATCCTAGCAACAAGCTGAACTTTTGTATATTGGCTGGGGTCGCCTATTGGCTCAATAACAGTCTTTATACGTTCGTTTATTGTTGTCATATCAGCTTGATAAACGCTATAGTCACGATACTTTGGATATATTTTTATATAAAATTCTTTAATGTTTCCAAAATTATCATATAAATAAGTGTAACTTAGCCCTATAGCTTGTGGTCTAGGCACTTGGCTACTTGTGTGTAGAAGTCTAGGCTCATCATCTGTAACTGCTATAGCAATTTTTTTAATTTGATCAGAAGTTGATATGCCAGTAATATTATTAGCTGCTAAATCAATTTTGACTCTACAATCATACATATCTGATGAGCATACAACTTTGTCAGTATAATCTGAAAGTAGTGTTTTAATTAACAAATCATACGCTTTTTGTTCGTTACTGCTTAAGTAGGCACGTCCAAAATACAATTCAGTATCGTGTGGTTCAAAAAATGAATTATCTACAACTTCGCCAGTGTTACCGTCGCCACCTGTACCAGTATTACCGTCGCCACCAGTGCCAGTGTTACCATCGCCACCAGTGCCTGTATTGCCATCGCCACTTGTACCCGTGTTACCGTCACCACCTGTACCAGTATTGCCATCGCTACCAGTACCAGTATTACCGTCGCCACCAGTACCAGTATTACCATCACCACCTGTACCAGTATTGCCATCGCTACCAGTACCAGTGCCAGTATTGCCACCAGTGCTAGTGCCAGCAGAAACTGATGAGTTGTTATCACCTGTGCCAATATTCAATTCAGAACATGCAGATGAAAGTAGAAAAGTAGCAGAAAGAACTACAAATAAAAAAATATTTTTCATAATAAAAACCATCTCACATAAATAATTATAAATGCTTATAATGCTAAACATACATAAATTTAAAGAAAAATCAAGTGTTAGTGTCAAAATGTACAATTAATTATTTACATAATCATACAAAAAAAGTATCATATTATACTTAACGTGAAATATAAGCGAGGTGCTATATGATAGGTTATGTGGGTACATATTCTCAAAACGATAGTGAAGGTATTTACAAGTTTCGCTTCGATAGTATTACAGGCGAGATTGACGGCGTTGAACTTTTTGCACGTGTTAGCAATTCCAGATATTTAGCTTACGATCGTGAGATACTTTTTAGCACATTCGATAGTGATAAGGGTAGCGGTGTTGTTGCTTTTGATAATAGCGGTAACGAAATTGATAGAATTATTACCGAAAAAGATGGTCCTTGCTATATTATTATAAACGATAACTATATTTATACCGCAAATTATCATGAGGGTATTATATCAAAAATATCATTTGATAATAATAAATTAGCATTAGTCGCACAAACAACTATTCAAAGTAAAGCAGGTGCTCATCAAGTAGTGTTCTATGGCGAATACTTGCTTGTACCATGCTTATTACTTGATAAAATATATATTTTAGATAGCGAATTACAAACGGTTAACACTATAGATTTTCCAAAAGGTACTGGCGTTAGGCATTGTGTATTTTCGCAAGATTTCAGCATGTTATATGTTATATGTGAGCTATCAAGCGAGCTATACACATTATCTGTCACAGGGCTTACATTTAAAATAGAATCAATTTTGTCGCTTGTTACCGGCAATGAAGTTGAGGGTAGTGCGGCACTACGTATGAGTGAGGACGGCAATACATTATTTGTATCAACACGTGGTGTAGACGTTATTTCAGTTGTAGATATTTCTAATGATGAGCCATATCTTAAACAGCAAGTACCTTCACAAGGCGAGCATCCTAGAGATATATTAAATGTATGTTCAGACAGCTTTTTACTTGTAGCAAATAGAAGTAGCAACGAACTAATATCTTTTACGATAGTAGAAAATGCGATACATAATAAAGTATCATCTGGGCTTATTCCAGAAGCTATAGCAATATGTATGGCAGAGTAGTTAATAAATAATCAAAGGAGAATATAATGAAAAATGAGATTGGATTAATTGGTTTAGGTGTTATGGGAAAAGCCTTAGCACGTAACTTTGCTAGCAGAGATTTAAACGTATCTGTGTTCAATCGTAGTACTTCCGTAACAAAAGATTTTACAGCAAAATATAATAAAGGACTTTTTGGTTTTGAAAAGTTAGATGAGTTTGTTAACTCGCTTGAGTCGCCAAGAAAAATTGTGTTGATGGTGCCAGCAGGTAGCCCTGTTGATGACATGATAAACACACTATTACCTATGATAGATAAGGGTGATATTGTTATGGATTGTGGCAACTCGTTCTTTAAAGATACTATGCGTCGCCATAAAGAACTGACAGATAAGGGTATTATCTATTATGGTGTTGGCGTATCTGGTGGTGAACGTGGTGCGTTACTAGGGCCTAGTATAATGCCGGGTGGCGATAAAGCAACTTATGGATTAATTGAGACATATTTAAACGCAATCGCTGCAACAAAAGATAATGAGCCGTGCTGTGCATATATTGGTGAGAACGGTGCAGGTCATTATATAAAAATGGTGCATAATGGTATCGAATACGCAGATATGCAACTTATAGCTGAAATTTACCTCGTGTTGAAAAATGTGTTAGGTAAAAGCAATGAAGAAATGGCAAAAATATTTGCTGATTGGAATAAAACAGAAGTAGAAAGCTACCTTGTAGAAATTACTTCAAAAATATTTATAGAAAAAGATCCAGAAACTACTAACATGTTAGTAGATATGATAAAAGATAGCGCTAGCCAAAAAGGTACAGGCAAGTGGACTACTATTGAAGCGCTAGAGCAGACACATAATATTTCACTTATTCAAGATGCTGTTCAAGCACGTATTACATCTAATATGAATGATGAACGTAAAGCAATTAGCAAAGAAGTTACTGATAATACAATATCAAATAAAAATAACGATATTACAGTTGATGAAATACTTGAAGCGTATTCTTTAGGTAAAATAGTTGCTTATGCACAAGGGTTTATGCAAATTAGTGATGCATCTAAAACGTATAACTGGAATATTAGCTTACGTGAAGTAGCAGCAATCTTTAGGGCTGGTTGCATTATCCAAGCTAAGTTGTTAGATGTGTTGATGAGACTTTACGATAACAACAAAGATATACAAAACTTTTTGCTAGATAAATCAATGATAGATAATATTAATAAAAAATTACCGCATTTACGCAAACTGAATGTAACTGCTATGTCGCATGGTTTACCAATACCAGTTTTAAGCTCTGCACTTACATATATCGACCAACTTAGAAGTGATTGCGTTGGTGCTAACTTGATACAAGCACAACGTGATTTCTTTGGTGCACATACTTTTGAGAGAGTAGATAAAGGGGGGGTATTTCATCATGAGTGGGAAGATAACTAAAAATATAGTTATTTTTGGTGGCACTGGTGATTTAACCTATCGAAAGCTTTTGCCAGCATTATATAACTTATATGCAATTGGTAAGATTGATAGTACATACCAGATTATAGCCATTGGTAGACGTGATTACAGTACAAATGATTACATAAATTTAATTACAGAATGGGTTGAAAAATATTCACGTGTTAATTTTGTTGCTGAAACATTTGAAAAATATAAAGAAATAATAAGCTATAAGAAGCTTGATTTTACAATGCTTGATGAATACGAAAAACTATGTTCTAGGTTATGTGCGCAAGATATTGAAGAAAATATATTTTATCTTGCAACAGCGCCAAGTTTTTTTGACATTATTAGTGATGGTATTAATTCGCTAAAGTGTGTTGGCAATGCGAAAATCGTTGTTGAAAAGCCTTTTGGTGAAACATTAGAAGAAGCTAGCAACCTTAGCGATAAGCTAATTGCAAGGTTTGGGGCAGATAATATTTATCGTATTGACCATTACTTAGGTAAAGAGATGGTACAAAGCATTAATACGATACGCTTTAACAACCCTATATTTAGGAGCTGTTGGGATTATCACTCGATAGATCATGTGCATATTATTGCTAGCGAAGAAGAAGGTATCGGCACTCGTGGTGGCTATTATGATGGCGTTGGTGCGTTAAAAGATATGATGCAGAACCACTTGATGCAAATATTGAGTATGGTGGCAATGGAACAGCCTGATAGCAAGCACGATATAAAATATCGTCAAACAGAGCTTATGGAGAGCCTACGCCCAGTTGAAAAGCTTGATATCGAGCATACACTTATATTAGGGCAGTATGACGGATATAGAGATGAAAATAACGTCGATGAAAATAGTGATACAGAAACGTTCGCTATGTGTAAGCTATTCATAGATAATGAAAGATGGCAAGGTGTTCCGTTCTATCTAGCAACTGGTAAAAAGCTTGATACTAGAGAGATGAAAATAATAATAACGTTCCGTTCAGAAGATGATAAAGAGCATACTAACATATTAGAGTTTAAAATACAGCCTGATGAGGGTGTTAATCTTAAATTTGATATTAAAGAACCGGGTGATAGTGATAAAGTTATCCAAGCAGAAATGGATTTTTGCCAAAGTTGCGTTTTATCACATAGGTTGAATACTCCAGAAGCTTATGAACGCTTGATAAATGCAGTGATGAACTCTGATAATACATGGTTTGCTGTATGGGATCAAATAGCTATTAGTTGGAAATATATTGAACAGCTTAAAGAAAAATATGATAAAGCAGGCTTGCCTGTTCATAAGTATTTGCAGGGCTCACAAGGGCCAGCAAAAATGTTTGATATTATCGAAAACTCTGCGCATGTGTTCGACTTCAAGCATTATTTTTGTCACATAGACGAAAAAGATAAGCATTTATAAACATTAAAGCAGTAGCATTTGCTACTGCTTTTTATTGTTACTTATCAACCATTTTTTCTAATATCATTCCGACGTAATGTACAGCATCTTTAACATTAGAGTACGGCGGAGCATATGCTAAATCAATATTGTCAAATTCGCTAACAGGTACTTTGTATGTTATCAATGTAGCTAGCACGTCAATTCTTTTATCGACGCCATCTTCGCCAACAATTTGCACGCCTAGCAATCTGCCAGTAGATTTTTCAGCCACAGCTTTTATTGTCATAGGCTTACCGCCTATATATTTAGGTTTTGAGTATTGTTCAGTTTTGCTAACTACTACATCAAAGCCTTCTGCAATAGCTTCACTTTCAGAAATACCTGTGCTAGCAACTGTTAGCTCAAATAATTGAAATATGCTAGAGCTTAGGCTTCCAGTATATACTGAGCTACCACCAGATAAATTATCACCAGCGATACGTCCAGCTTTGTTTGCAGTAGTACCAAGCGGTCGATACATTGGCTTGTTAGTAACAGCAGAAAATACTTCAGCACAGTCGCCACATGAGTATATATTTTCATCGTTAGTAGCCATTTTATTATCAGTTTTTATAGCGCCAGTTATACCAATTTCTATACCCGCATTTTGAGCGAGGGTGATATTTGGACGAACACCAATAGATAGTATTACAATATCTGCTTCTAGTTTTGTTCCATCAGCTAATATTGCATATCCATCAACAACTTCAGTTACAGTTGCATTTTTGTGTAGTTTAACACCTTTCTTTATAATAATATCATCTATTAAGTCTGCCATATCGCTATCTAAGTTAGGTGTAAGCTTATTGCCTCTTTGCACGATATGTGTGTTAATGCCAATGTGTACAAAGTTTTCTAATACTTCAAGTCCGATAAACCCAGCCCCAACAATCACAGCATTTTTAGGTTTATGGTTGTCTACAAAGTTTTTTATCTTGATAGCATCGTTTACAGTACGCAAAAAGAATACATTATCACGCTCTATACCTTTCATATCTGGCTTAAACGGACTAGCGCCTGTTGCAATAACAAGTTTATCGTAGTTATCAGTAAATACTTCTTGTGTAGTAAGGTTTTTGACAGTTACCGACTTGTTTGCTCTATCAATAGATAATACTTCATGCTTTATGTGTACATCTATATTATGTGCTGATTTAAAAAAATCTACACCACGTGGCGCAAGTGAGGAAGCATTATCAACAATCCCACCAAGATAGTATGGTAGTCCACAAGCCGAATACGAGATGTGTTCATCCATGTCATATACAACTATTTCTGCATCTTTCATGTTGCGTCTTGCTTTTGTAGCTGCAGTCGTGCCAGCTGCAACAGCGCCAATAACGATAATCTTCATAGACAGTAACCTCATTTATTTTATTAACTATATCATAATAATATGAATATGCAAAGAAATATATGTATAATAAATTTATTGCAAAAAATGCTATCTAGTGTAAATTATACCATAAATGTATTTTTAAGTAGGTGTATTATGAGATTTATTAAATTTTTTCTTACAGTTTTTTTATTAGTATTTGTTTTTGCATGCACTAACGCTAATGTCGAAACATCAAAAGATAATGTGACGACTGGTGGCGATGGAGGTACGGGCGAAGGTGGTAATGGTGGCACTGGTGGTAATGGCGGTACTGGCGAAGGCGGTACAGGCGGTGATGGTGGCACGGGCGAAGTTATTCCACCAGCTGATATACCAGAAAGTGGCTACAAAATTGATGTGGATAACAATACTTGGCTAGTTTATAACGCTAAGGGGCTTTTTGCATTTCGTGCTTATGTTACAGTCGAAAATGTAGATAATCGCTCCACTAATGCAAAATTAATGCAAGATATTGTGCTTGATGATAATAGTAGTTGGCAACCTATCGGTACTGATTTTGATACAAGCTATTTAGGCACATTTGATGGCGATAATAAAACTATAAGCAATTTATATATAAACGCATTTACTAATGGCGTGGGCTTGTTTGGATATATGGGGGATACATTGATTAATCCAACTCCACAAGCAGTCATAAAAAATATCATTATTGAAATATCTGATAAAGGTATTAAAGGTAATCAAGATGTTGGCGGTGCGGTCGGTTTTGTTGATGATGGTACTACAGTTTTGAATGTTACAGTGAAAGATAGTAACGTAACAGGTACAGGCGATAATGTTGGTGGTGTTGTAGGTGCCAACTACGGTGTGGTACGTGATAGTTCTAATAGTAGTGATGTTAGCGGACTCGGTGTAGTTGGTGGTATTGTTGGTAGTAATGGTGGTTTATTCGGAATAGGAAGTATTATTGGCTGTTATAATATTGGTAGTATTAGTGGATCTAATATTAATATTGGCGGTATTACAGGGCAAAATTTTGTTGGACTTTTTGAAAGCAGCAGCGTTATTGCATGTTATAACACAGGTAGCGTACATACAACATTTAAGCAGTCAGGTGGTATTGTAGGCGGTAATAATGCTAACATTATTGGCGCATATAATAGTGGGAATGTTACAGGTGCTAATAACGGTGGGTTAGTAGGTGATAGCCACAACTCATTTGCTTCTAGTTACTATTTGCAAACAGAAACTATCAATAAGGGTGTAGGTGGTGCTGGAAATGGAGTAGCTTTAAACAACTTAAACACTAGCAACTTACAAGATAGTACAATAATCAATGCATTAAATAATGTCATCAGAAGTTACGGTTATCAGTATGTTATTAATAACGCTGACGGACGCCCGTTAGTGCTAGAAGCGATACAATAAATTTATTTGTTATGCGGAAAACTTTCGCTTTTTCTATACATTGTGGCTTGAGCAAGTGCTATAAGCGTTCCTTCGCCATCACGCACTTTAACTTCATAAGTGCCAAGCCTACGTGTATTACTAATTTCTGTAGCTTCTGCTGTGATAGGTCCAACCCTACCCGCAGCTATATAAGATATAGATGCATTAGCTGTTAGCGTCATATACCCATGTGAACAAGCAGCCGCCGCAAGAGCAAAATCGACTATAGCAAATATAGCACCACCGTGCGCAACATCGGCACTATTTTTGTGGTATGTTTCAAGAGCCATTGATGTTTTTGCATAGCCAAGTTTCATATCTTCAATTTTTATATCAAGTTGTTTTGCAAAGTTATCATTTGTTAAAATATACTGTTTAATTTTTTCAATATTGTCATTCATAAACATTACTCCTTTCATATTAATGATTATATCATTTATTGAATATTCGTAAAGTGATTTTTTCCTGTTTTACTTGAAATTAGCAATTTTATGTATTATATTGCATTATTATGGATTTACACATTTTAGCATCAGGCAGTTCTGGCAACTGTATTTGCATAGATTACGATGACAATTTAGTTATTATAGATGCAGGCATATCATACACTAAATTAAATAAATCATTATCACAAAAGGATTATAAAAGTATCAACCTTTTTGTGACACATGAGCATCATGACCATATATCAGGGCTGCTACCCATATACAACAAGCTACAACCAAACGTATATGCATCAGGCAAAACAGCTGATATATTGTATGGTAAAGGTATAAATAGTGAAAAGTTATTTATACTAGAGCAAGATACAACATACGATATGGGTACGTTTGCAGTCGCACCTTTTTTAGTAGAACACGATGCAGTTGAGCCATTCGCATATAAGTTTGATATTGGTGGCAATGTTGTTTCTGTTGTTACAGATATTGGCATAGCTACCGATTATGTATATAAATCGCTAGAAGGTACAGATATAATAGTGTTAGAATCGAACTATGAAGATGAGCTTTTAAAAGCAAGCTTTTATCCTGAATATACAAAGAGACGCATCGCCTCACGCACGGGGCATCTATCAAACAAAGATGCAATGCAACTAGCAGCCTCGCTTAGCGCAAATGGGCTTAAAAAGTGTTTCCTTGCACATATATCTGAAAATTGTAATGATTATGATTTACTAGATAGATATGCAAAATCTTATAACGAGTGTTATGAAATCGACGCAAAAGTGTTGCGTCAAAAAGAATATTCGTGTTATAGTTTTTAGTATGATTAATAACAATATTAATAAATAAATTATCGGAGGAATAATTTTATGAGTTCAATTGGAATTAGGAGCGCTTTAGCCTCTAACTTTTTAGGACATTCTCCAAAATGGTATAAGATTACTATTTTGGCATTTTTACTTATCAACCCTATATTGTACTACACAGTAGGTCCGTTTATTACTGGCTGGGTTTTGATTGGTGAGTTTATTTTCACACTAGCATTAGCGCTAAAGTGTTATCCACTACCGTCTGGTGGTTTGCTTGCTATCGAGGCTGTCGTACTTGGCATGACATCGCCATACACTGTTTATAAAGAAGTTGCTGCTAACTTACCTGTTATACTATTATTAGTATTTATGGTTGCTGGTATCTACTTTATGAAAGGATTTATCTTATTCATCTTCACAAGATTAATTGTTAAAGTAAAATCTAAAGTATTATTATCGTTACTGTTTTCATTTTTAGGTGCATTTTTATCTGCGTTCCTAGATGCATTGACAGTTACAGCGGTTATTATCACAGTTGCATACGGTTTTTATGGTATTTTTCATAGATACGTATCAAAAGTAGAAGCTAGCGATAAAACACACTTGTTATCTAGTGATAGCAAAGTTAGCGAAAAAGATGCTGTAGTGCTTGATGATTATCGTGGATTTTTAAGAAACTTAATGATGCATGGTGTTGTAGGTACTGCATTAGGTGGCGCTATGACACTTGTTGGTGAGCCACAAAACTTACTTATTGGTACTATCATGGGTTGGGACTTCATAGAGTTCTTTAAACAATGCGTTATTGTATCGTTCCCAGTTTTAATATCTGGTTTAATCACTTGCGTATTGCTAGAAAAAACTCATTTTATGGGTTATGGCCGTCAACTACCTGATGAAGTTAGAAAAGTATTAGAACAAGATGTTGCAGAGTCTGCAGCACAACTTACTCCATCAGTTAAAGCACAATACATCGTACAAGGTATCGTTGGTATTATATTAATTATTGCACTTGCTATGCACTGGGCAGAAGTTGGTTTAATCGGTATCATGATTATGATTTTATTAACAGCTTTTAATGGACTTATAGAAGAACACGATTTCGGTCACGCTTTTACAGAGTCGCTACCGTTTACAGCGTTATTAGTTGTATTCTTTGCGATTGTTGCAGTTATCCACGATCAACACTTATTTGCACCAGTTATCAACTACGTGCTATCGTTCGATGGTAAAGCACAATTAATAGCGTTCTTTGCTGCCAACGGTATATTATCAGCAATTAGTGATAACGTATTCGTAGCAACAGTATATATCTCTGAAGTGAAGAAAGTATTTGACGCTGGCGGATTAACACCAGAACAGTTTAATAAACTAGCGGTATCAATCAACATGGGTACAAATATCCCGTCTGTTGCAACACCTAACGGACAAGCAGCGTTCTTATTCTTATTAACGTCTGCATTAGCACCATTAATTAAATTATCTTATATGGAAATGGTTAAATTGGCGTTCCCATATATGATTATTATGAGTGCGACGGGACTTTTAGCTACTTACCTATGGCTATAATTTTACGCTAAACTATGTTCTAGTGTTGTTATTCCTCAAACTTGCTCGTCATGTACCAATGTGTACACTCGCTCGCAAGTTTTGTGGGACGCCTAGCTATAACATAGTTTATCCCAAAATTACGTAATTTCACAGAGATTGCTTTCAGACAATACGTCTAAAAGCAATCTCTGCAAAATTTACGTAGTATTCGTTCTTATTATTCACTATTTATTGCAAAATTTATGCAGTCTAAGTAAATTTGTTTCATCATAATAAAAACAATCATTTCTATAATATCCTAATATATCTATACTTTATGTAATTTCGTCTGTTTTCAGCACCTTGCTTAATAAAATTCTACTTGAAAAAGTAGCGGAAAATCGTTACAACTAATTTAATGTTTTTTAACGAAAACAATAATATTATATGTTAATCGAGGATAAATATGAAAAAACTAAAGTCACTATTTTTTGCTATTGTGCCAGTATTATTAATTACAGTTACTGCATGTGGCGATAACGAAACACCTAGCGCAAATACAGAGCCACCAATCATAGTAGACCAACGCTGTAGTGATAACGAAAGCGTAGGCTATGATACTGTTAATAACATGTGGGAAATATATAATGAAAACGGATTGAAAGCCTTTCGTGATGAAGTTAATAATGGCGATTATGACCTTAATGCAATGCTTGTGTGCGATATTACGCTTACAAACAAAGCAGATAATGTATCTTGGATACCAGTATTAACAGATAATGTGTTTTATGCTAATACTTCTGCTTATATTGGTACATTTGACGGCAATAATAAAATTATCAGCGATTTATATATTGATAATGATACCTTAGATTTCCAAGGTTTGTTTGGATTTGTTGGCGTAGGTGGAGTTGTTAAAAACTTACATGTGGATAATGTTAGTATTAGTGCAAATGATCTTATTGGTGCTATCGTTGCAAATAATGAAGGTAGTATTTACGCATCAACAGCTAAGAATATAACATTAGAAGCAGATGGTGGTGGCGCAATTATTGGTGGTATTGCGAGTCAAATCTATAACTCTGGAAAAATTATAGCAACATATATAGATAATGCAACATTAAGGACAACAGCTACAGGCGGTGGCGAAGCTAGTATTGGTGGTATAGTCGGTAATATTGGAACTCGTGGTAGCCCTAGCACAATAAGGGCATCATACACACATGATGTTACAATCGAGTCTAATAACAGGCATGCAGGCGGTATTGCAGGTGCATCACCCATTACTCGCATATTTGATGCAAACTTTTTTGTAAACGATAATACTTCATTAAGTGGTATCGGTAACTTTAACACTTCTGGTGGTGATAATGTTAGTGCAACACCGTTAGCAAATGTGGCACAGCTAAATGATAATGTATCTGTAATGAATACCGCAATAGATGGCTTTGAAGTTGAGGATAACGTCACAATAGATAGTAGATATGAAGCGGGTAACCCTTTACCTGTGCTTATGCCTAATAATTAATAGTCGCTGAATAGATAATATCTATTATTTAGTGCTTAAAACTGTTTGTTATGAATTATTTATAGTTTTAGATGTCATTTATATATTGCCATTATATACTACAATGGTGTATGATAGTAATGTTGTAGTAGTTTTTTGATTTTGTGCATCTAATAGATGATGCCGATGTAATAATAACTTAGATAGGTATTGTATGTTACTTTCAAATAACGAAAAAATTAAAGATGATATTATTGATGCCAGTGGGCTTGGACTCTGGGAAGTAATTATTAATACAACTACCGGTGTATTTGAAATGCATGTTGATGACCGTTTAGCAAAATTATATGGCATTACTGATGCTAACATGACGAGTGTTGATGCATATGCTTGGTGGTTTAACCACATGGACGACGAAAGCAAAGGGCTTGTCAATGAAGAGCTTACTAAAGCAGTCACAACTGATGTAAAAGAGTTTGAAATACAGTACCTTTGGCACGGTGCATCTAAAATATTATATTTGCGTACTTGGGGGCGATTGATTTCGTTTGTAGACGGTGTTGTCAATGTATTAGGCGTTACGCAAGATATTAGTGAGCAGTACAAAACTACTATCATGCTTGAAAAACAGCTACTCAACTTTGAACTAGCATCCGAAATAGGCAACTATGCAGTATTTGAATTTGAATACTCTACAGGCGAAAACTTTAGCGACAACATCCTTATCCGCACAAACAGCTTATTTTCAGCTATCTTTGGCAAACAACACAATATAGTAGATGTTGAGGCATGGCAAGGGTTATGCTATCACTTTTCAGAAGGTGAATGTGGCGTATGGAATTCACTTCTTGATTATCATACTTGGATAAAAGATACCAAAATCGAACATGAACTATTTTGCACGCTTGATGATGGCACAGAAAAGTGGCTTTCACTCACATACAAAGTTGTACAATCGAGTGATTCAAAACTTAGGCTTATTGGGTTTTTAAAAGACATATCAGTAATGAAAGAGCGTGAAGCTCAACTAGAAGATGCTAATATCACTAAAAGCATGTTTTTAGCCAATATGAGCCATGAAATTCGCACACCAATGAATGCAGTTATTAATTTTGCAAAGTTTATGCTTGATACTAAGCTTGATAACACACAGCTATCTTATATAAATAGGATTATTTCTTCAAGCACGCATATGCTTAATATTATTAATGATATTCTTGATTTTTCAAAAATTGAAGCAAATAAAATGACTATTGAAAATGCTCCTTATTTAACACGTCAGGAACAATCATTTATTAATGAGCTTATTCTTAAAAATATTGATGATAAGCACATCCTATCTGAAATTAGTAGAGATGATAAAATTCCTGCTGGTATTATTGGTGATGCTATTCGTATGCGTCAAGTTTTGCTGAATATACTTAGTAATGCAATAAAGTTTACGCCAGAAGGCGGGAAGGTTACTTTTACAGTTTTAAATATTGAGCAAACCGAAGATACTGTTTGGCTAAAGTTTATCATATCTGATACTGGCATAGGTATGTCGCAAGAGCAATTAGCAAACTTATTTTCTGCCTTTACTCAAGCAGATATATCTATTACACGTCGCTTTGGTGGCACAGGGCTAGGTCTAGTTATATCTAAAACTCTTGTAGAACTTATGGGTGGTACAATTGCTGTAGAAAGCGAACTACGTCAAGGTACAACTTTTACTGTGATAGTTCCTTTTGGCATAGCTAGTGATGAAGAAGTCGCTAGAATGGAGGAAGATGCTTTAAAAACTAACTTGCCAGAAAAAAATGTTAGATTTAGTAATTTGAAAGCATTAGTTGCTGAAGATAATATGATAAATCAAGAAGTTGTACGTGCGATGCTTTCCACACTATCAGTTGAAGTAGATATAGTCAATAATGGTGAAGAAGCAATAAACTCGTTTATAAATAATGAAAATTTATATGATTGCATATTTATGGACGTACAAATGCCAGTATTAGATGGTCTTTCCGCAACAAAAAAAATACGTGCATTACATACAAAGCGTGCTAAAGAGATACCAATTTTCGCATTAACAGCTAATGCTATACGAGGCGAAGATGATAAGAGTATGGAAGCTGGCATGAACGAGCATCTTACAAAACCGCTATCAAAAACAGAAATTATAAAAACATTAACAAAATATTTCTCTCACAAAATAATTGTTTAATATCAAATATGAATAAAAGCTCTATATTTTCAACACTATTTGCTGGATTTAGATTTGGCATGACGTTGCAATTTGCTGTTGGTCCTGTTAGCTTATTTTTATTTCAAGCAGCTGCTTTAGCGGGGTTTCTAAAAGTATATCCTAGCACATTTGCTGTTGTATTTGTAGATGGTGTCTGCATCATGCTTGCAATATTAGGTATCGGCTCACTTATGCAAAAAAGCTCACGTTTTAGAAGTATTACAAAATATTTTGGTGCAGCTGTGCTAATTATATTTGCGATATTTATGATAGCGTCAGTATTTAATAAAAGTGACGATGAAGTGGTTAATTTTACAAACTTTAGTGCGTTAAAGTTATTTATTTTAACAGTAATAATGACTTCATCAAGTCCTATCACATTAATATTCTGGGCGGGAGTGTTTTCGCTGAAAGTAGCTGAAAACCCTAGCATAAAATATAATGTTATTTTTGGTGTTGGGTCTTTAATATCAACAGTGATATTTTTTACTTGCTGGATAGCTTTTGCATCATTTGCGGGCAGTTACCTGTCATACTCAGTTATACAAACTATGAACATAATTGTTGGATGCTATTTAATATATGTTGCTATAAAAACTTTAGGTATAAAATTAGACAAAAATTAACCCACGCTAACGTGGGTTAATTTTTATAATCTTGTGTACTTTATATACCATTAGGAAGGAGGGGGTAGTATATAAAGTAAATCTAATCATGTTCAGTGTAATTTTAGGGAGGTTACACCAAGTTTCATTGCTTTGTTAAGATTAATATAGGGAATAAAACAGTATAAATCAACACGCTACACATATTTCTACACATTTTCTACAGATTTAAGACATATTTTCTCCACAATTCACACACAACTTATCCATAATTAAAAACAATACTCTATCTAAACAGTAGGTAATTAAGGAAAAGGGGGATTTTAATAGCTTTGCACATAGTTATGTGTAAAAGAAAATATTATAAAGGCTTGACAAATACATTTTTTATATTAAGTAGGCTGATAATAAAAAACCACACAATAAATGTGTGGCATAATATGGAATATTTATTCTGCTATTATTAGCTTTTCATATTAATAAAGTTTAAAGGCAAATCCACATTGCTTTTAAGCATTGTCATAATTTGTTGTAAGTCATCAATTTTTTTACCTTCAACACGTACCTTGCCATCCATCACAGATGATTGCACTTTTAATTTGCTTTCTTTTATAGCTGTAGTGATTTTTTTGGCGTTATCTTTTTCGATACCTTCTTTTACTTTCACCTGACGCTTTAGCATTGCGCCGCCACCTTTTTCAACTTCACCAAACTCAAAAAATCTACTATCTACGTTACGCTTTGTTGCTGCTACTATAAGCATTTCTTTCAAGATATTCATTTTCATATCATCAGTTGTTACGAACTTAACTATTTTATCTTTCTTGTTTAGTTCAACCTCTGTATTAGAGCCTTTAAAGTCAAACCTACGTTCTAGCTCTTTTTTTACGTTGTTTACTGCGTTATCAAGTTCTTGCAAATCTACTTCGCTAACTACATCAAATGATGGCATAACTCTCTCCTAATATATAATTATTTAAAACGTGTCATCTATTGTGCCGCCACCGATAACGAGGTTATCTTTATATATTGCGACGGTTTGCCCACGTGACGGTGCAAATTGCGGTTTATCAAATAATAAAAAGCATTTACCATCAGGTGCTTGTTCCATTCTGCATAACTCATCAGTCATGCGGTATCTAATTTTAGCAGATACACTATCAATAAGTTTTGTATTTTCATGAAAAGTGCAATCACGCAACACTATGCCACGTCTAAACACATTCTTTTTAACATCGACATGCACATCGCCACTTTTTGCATCAACTTCTTTAACGTATAGTGGTTCGCTATAACTTATTGATAGTCCGCGTCTTTGTCCAGCAGTATAGTTATGTATGCCTTTATTTTTGCCAATAACTTTACCATTCATAATAAAGTTACCCTTGCGCCAGTTTTTAGCGTATGGCTCAAGAAATTCACGATAATCTTTATCAAGCAAAAAGCATGCTTCTTGGCTATCCGGTTTATGTGCAACAGGCAGATTATATTGCTCTGCTATTTGCCTAGTCATTGATTTTTCAATATTCCCAAGAGGGAAACTCATCAAATTCAAATGAAACGGCTCAATCAAACATAAGTAATATGATTGGTCTTTATCGTTATGTGTTGCTTTTTCTATAAAGTTTTGCCCGTCTACATTTTTTATCCTAGCATAGTGGCCAGTAATAATTTGTTTTGCATCATATTTTTGCATTGCATCAAACAAATACTTAGTTTTTGCAACACGGTTACAGCGTGAACAAGGGTTAGGCGTGTTCCCCATCTTGTATTCACGTATGAAGTGAGTAATAATATCACGTGAAAAAGCTTCGACGCAATCTTCAAGGTGCCATTCTATATCTAAGTGTTCTGCAACACGTTTTGCATCTTCATAGTGTGAGTCATCGTCACCAAACATTTTTAGTGTAACACCAATAACTTGGCAACCAGCATTTTTCGCTAACATTGCAACTACAGAGCTATCAACACCGCCAGACATAGCAACTATAACACGCTCGTTAGCTTTAAAATCTTTAGTTAATATACTTAAATCCATAATAGCTTATACAATATTTATTTACTATAATCAAGTTCTAGTTGAAATCATAGCGATAAGTTGCTATATTACGACGGTAGAGTGGGAATACGGGCAATCGCTGGCATAATCATATGCGAGAGGAAAGTCTGGACACCATAGAGCATGATGACTGATAACACCAGTTCGTAGCAATGCGGGGAAAGCGTTACAGAAAATAACCGCCTATTTATTAAATAGGTAAGGGTGAAAAGGTGAGGTAAGAGCTTACCGACT
>CAYJIW010000026.1:0-20033 GCA_964370335.1 uncultured Deferribacteraceae bacterium | reverse complement strand
GTTAGAACTTACAATAGCTTCAATTGCAAAGTTGCTCTTAAATAAGTAGCCAATAGTTCCGCCAATGTTAAATCCTGATGTGTTTGTCTCATTAGCTACAATAGCAGCGTTAGTATAACTTAAAGTTAATGGATTTCCATTAGCTAATATATACAAACCACCGTCGTCAGCCGCATTTTGTGCATATGCTCCTTGTGTCGCTAAAATAACGAATAGTAGCGATATAATAATTCTTTTCATAAATTCTCCTTTATTTTATTAAAATATAATACCTATACCAGCGTTTACTGTGAAAGTTTCATAATTGTTGACATACTTTGTATCTGAAAAGCGATAGCCATACTCAACACCAACATCAAGCATCAAAAATAATACCTTTGCACGTAAGCCAGCTTTTGCACCCAATCCAAATAATGCGCCTGAAGCATCTAAAGTATCATCTTCAACAGTTAATATTTGTGATAGCATCAAACCACCACCAGCGTAAGGCATCAAAGAAAAGCTGCTCACACCAAAACTAGGTTGAAATAATGCAAATAGCTTATTGTCTATGCCTGCTTGGGTTATATCATATGTTCCGCCAAAGGCAGTTGGTATTTTTACAGTAGGGTAAAAATCAATCAATGTTGAAAACTCGACTGCCCACCAATTACTTGATAAATATCCAATAGTGAAACCAATACCATACCCATCGCCTGTATCAGCAATTAATTTTTTATTAATATCGCTATGTGGAATATAATCAAAATCTAACATTAAATAAACGCCATCTGGCGAGTTGTCATCTGCGAAAGCGTAGCCAACCATAGTGGTTAAAACAAATAAAGTTAATAGCAGTTTTTTCATAATCTCTCCTTGATTACATGTAAATATTTTTTAATATAAAAATTGCCGCTAATACATACATTAAAGCACTAATTTTTTTAGATTTTGCGTTACCAGTAACAAGGTTGATAACTACATAAGAAATAATGCCAATAGCGATACCTTCAGATATGCTGAAAGTAAACGGCATAGCAATCATACATAAATAGCCCGGCAACGCTTCTGTATAGTCGTTAAAGTCAATTTTTAAAGCTGACGACATCATTAAAAAGCCAACAATAACTAACGCTGGTGCAGTTGCAAACGCTGGGATAGCTAAAAAGAATGGCGATAAAAATAGTGATAAACCAAATAGCAAAGCAGCTACAACAGCAGTTAAGCCCGTTCTGCCGCCTTCTGCAACGCCAGAGGCGCTCTCAACATATGTTGTACAAGTTGAAGTACCTAACACTGCACCTAACGAAGTACCAACAGCATCTGATAATAACGCTTGCCTAATTTTAGGTAGTTTACCATTACTATCAAGCATGTTTGCTCGCGAAGATACGCCAGTTATCGTGCCAAGTGTATCAAACAAATCTACAAATAAGAACGCAAATACAACAACTAAAAAATCAAAGCTAATCATTTTGGTAAAATCCATCTGCATAAATGTTGGTGCTAAACTAGGTATGCTCAACCCTCTAGAAAAATCAGGTAAAAGGCTATACATTTGTAAATCAATATTGACTTGATAAATGCCCGTTAGCTGACATATTATCCCTATAACCCATGTAGAAACAATACCCCACAATATAGCACCTTTTACTTGCTTTATTAGTAATATGCCTGTGATTAATACACCCACAAGTGCAAGTATAGCACCAATACCAACACTATTAAATGTGCCATCTGCTACAGAATTTTTAAATGAAAATATAGAAACAAGTGTTGCGCCATCGACAACGATGTTTGCATTTTGTAAGCCGATAAATGCAATAAACATACCTATACCAGCTGATACAGCATACTTTAAGTTCATAGGGATAGCGTTAAATAACGCCTCACGTATGCTAGTAAGCGTTAATATGATGAATATAATACCTTCAACAAATACTGCTGCTAACGCTACTTGCCAAGAATATCCCATCTGCAATACAACTGTATATGAAAAATAAACAGTTAATCCGACACCGGGAGCAAGCACAAAAGGATAGTTAGATGTGAATGCCATAAGTAACGTAGAGATAAGCGCAATCAACGCTGTTGCAGTAAAGACTGCCCCAGTATCCATACCAGCAGCACCAAGTACACTAGGATTTAATGCCAAAATATACGCCATAGTCATAAACGTAGTTAAACCAGCGATAAGCTCTGTGCGTACATTTGTTCCGTTTTCTTGAAGTTTGAAAATTTTATTGATGTCCATAATCCCCCCTAGAATATATTACTATTTATATACTTTATGTGTAAATATTTCAAGTATAAAATAGAAAACTTGACATTAGATATTAAGGATTTATAATAGATAATACTATATATAAGGATTGATTAATAATGCGTATAATTATATCGCCTGCAAAAAAAATGAATGTAGATAATGATAGTTTTTTAGTAATAAATGAACCAACATTTATTAATGAAGCTGAACAAATCAAAAATCATCTGCAAGGTATGTCACCTATTGAACTTCAATCACTTTGGAAGTGTAACGATAATATAGCAAAACTGAACGTATCAAGGCTTCATAAAATGGACCTACATAACAACCTAACGCCAGCTTTGTATAGCTACGAGGGAATACAATATAAATGTATGGCACCAAACGTCTTTGAACATGAACAATTAGAATATATTAAGCGGTATCTAAGAATATTATCAGGGTTTTATGGCATACTTCGCCCGTTTGATGGCGTTACTCCATATAGATTAGAAATGCAATCTAAACTACAAATAAACAATCATAAAAATTTATATAGCTTTTGGGGTAATAAAATAGCCGATAAAATTGCGAAAGAATGTGATGTCGTTATCAATCTTGCATCAAAAGAGTATAGCGACGCTATTAAACCTCACTTGCCAGTTGATTATAAATTTATTACATGCACATTTGGCGAACTAAAAGATGGTAAAATTATTGAAAAAGGTACAATGTGCAAAATGGCGCGTGGATACATGGTTAGATATATGGCTGAAAATAGCATAACAGATGTTAAAAAGATTAAATTGTTTAGCGAACAAAATTATTGCTACTCTGATGAACATTCCACAAAAGACAACTACGTATTTATTAGATAAAAAAAGGTAAAGCTTTACACTTTACCTTTATTGGTTAAATATCTTCTGGTTTCATATGAGGGAATAACAATACTTCCCTGATAGTTATCTGATTTGTCAACAACATAACAAGCCTATCAATGCCCATGCCAGCACCAGCTGTAGGTGGCAAGCCATATTCTAAAGCTCTAATATAGTCGTTATCCATCATGCTAGCTTCTTCATCGCCTGCATCTCTATCGTCAACTTGCTTTTGGAAGCGTTCTTTCTGGTCGATAGGGTCGTTAAGTTCGTTAAAACCGTTTGCAAGCTCCATAGTTGCAACAAATAGTTCAAACCTATCAGTAAGTTCTGGGTTGCCCTCGCTAGATTTTGCAAGCGGAGAAACTTCTTTAGGATAACCTGTAATAAAAGTAGGGTTATTGAGATGTTCTTCAACAAGTGCGTCAAATAATTCCTGAACTATTTTGCCTCTGCCCCAAGATTTTTCAACTTTTATATGGTGTTTTTTAGCAATAGCTTCACACTGGTCACGTGTTTCTATTTCGCTAGCTGAGATATTAGCAAATTTTTCTAGTGAATCTTGCATGCTTATTCTTAACCAAGGTGTAGCAAAGCTAATCTCTTTATCATTATAAGTAATTTCAGTAGTGCCATAAATTTTTTGAACAAGTCCGCTGATTAATTCTTCTATCATATCCATAAGCGTGTTGTAATCTGCATAGGCCATGTACCACTCAACCATAGTAAACTCTGGGTTATGTTTAGTGGATACGCCCTCGTTACGAAAGTTTCTATTTACTTCAAAAACACGCTCTAACCCACCAACAACAAGCCTTTTAAGGTATAATTCCGGTGCGATACGCAAATATAGTTCCATATCTAGTGCATTGTGGTGTGTAACAAACGGTTTTGCAGTAGCGCCACCAACAATAGGGTGCATCATAGGTGTTTCAACTTCTAAAAAGTCTTTATTGTGAAAAAATGTACGTAATTCGTGTACAATTTTACTGCGATTGATAAAAACTTGTTTCGCATCATCGTTTACGATTAAATCAAGGTAGCGCTGTCTAAACCTAGTTTCAACATCTTTTAAGCCGTGCCACTTTTCGGGTAAGTCACGTAGTGATTTTGTGAGTAGCTTATAATCAAAAGCTCTAATAGTAAGCTCGCCAGTTTTCGTTCTAAACAAAGTGCCACTAACGCCAATAAAATCACCAACATCAGTTAACTCAAATATAGGGAACGCATCGCCAATTAAGTCTTTCTTGATATACACTTGGATAGTGCCAGTTCTATCTTTAATAGTTAAAAAGCAAGTCTTACCAAATTCACGTTTAGCCATAATTCTACCAGCTGCTGTAAAAGTTTCTTCAGAAGGTAGTTCGTCAATATCTTTATACTTATTAGTAATGTCTGATATTGGTGATAAAATAATGTGTGAGTTTACATAAGGGTTAAGCCCAAGCTTAACAAGTTCTTCAAGTTTTTCATGTCTATGTTGATCCATGTGTGATACACCCCAAATAATAGCAATTTGTAATTTATGACTATATGCAATATTTACAAATATTTCAACAAGTTTATCATATTTTACATAAAAATGTTGTGCATGTTATATTGTAAAAAAAATAAAAAATGTAAATATATTTTGAGTAAATAAAATACATTAAATATGTTAAGTGGTTGTTATTTTTCAAATTATCAAGTAAACACATGTTCTATTTTCTTTACAATAACTGTCCAATATGCTTATAGCTAAGTAAAAATATGTATATAACATAAAAACTGTCTTGTTTTTTTATATATTTCTGTTACTATAGAAACTCGTAAGATTATTGTTCATTATTTATAACTCGGGTTTGGTGAATTAATGTTTACAAAAATTTTTCCTGTTGTTTTGTGTGGTGGCAGTGGCACAAGGCTATGGCCGTTATCTAGGTCTACACTACCTAAACAATTTATTACTCTTGGTAAGCAAACTCTTTTTGAAGATGTTATTGATCGTGTTAACGTATTTTCTGACAAATGTTATGTTGTATGCGGTGATGAACATCGCTTTCTTGTTGCAAGTATGATTATGAATAAAGGACATGATGTTGAAAATTATTCCATTATGCTTGAACCAATGCCTAGAAATACGGCATTAGCAATTGCTTTGCCTGCATTTGATGCCCTAGAACGTGATAAAGATTCAATATTACTTGTACTACCATCTGATCAAGCGATAGAGCCTGTTGATACTTTAGTTGAAAATATTAAACAAACCACTGAATATACGAGTGATTATATCGTTACATTTGGTATCAAACCAGATGTGCCACATACTGGATATGGCTATATCGAGAATGGCGAAAAAATTAAAGATAATTTATTTAAAGTAAAATGTTTTACTGAAAAGCCGACACTAGAAAATGCTAAAAAATTACTTGAGAATAATGCCTCTTGGAATAGTGGTATGTTTTTTATGAAATCTAAATTATTCTTAGATGAACTTAAAAAATATCGTCCTGATATTTATAATGCAGCATATGAAGTATATAAATCCCGCACATCAGATTTAGACTTTACTAGGTTTGACGAAAAATTGTTTGCAAAAGTTCCAGCAGAGTCAATCGACTATGCAGTTATGGAGCATACAGATAAAGCGTTAGTTTGCCCATTAACAATTAACTGGTCAGATTTAGGCTCGTTTGAAGCACTATATGATAGAAGCCATAGAGATGATAATAATAATGCTTGTATTGGCGATACAATAATGCATAATACTAAAAATTCTTATGTAAACGCATCATCTTCGTTAGTTGCTGTATATGGCATGGATAATGTTGCTGTTGTGCAAACTAAAGATGCTGTCCTTGTTACGCCACTTGAAAAAACTCAAGAATTAAAGTCACTTATTGCTGTTCTTCAAGAACAACAGAGAAACGAACTAGACGTTCATAGCATACACCATAGGCCATGGGGACACTACGAAAGCTTAATTAATAGCGATGGGTTTCAAGTTAAACATATTATTGTTAAGCCAAAAGGTGTATTGTCAATGCAAATGCATCACCATCGCTCTGAACATTGGATTGTTGTTAAAGGTACTGCATTTATTAAGTGTGGCGATATTGAAAAACTCGTTAGCGAGAATGAATCATTTTATATCCCACTTGGTGCTAAACACAGGTTGTCTAATCCCGGACGTATTCCACTTGAACTTATAGAAGTTCAAACTGGCTCATATCTTGGCGAAGATGATATTACTAGATTTGAAGACAAATATAATAGATAATTAAAAGGAAAATAACTTGAAAACAGCACTAATCACGGGTATCACAGGGCAGGATGGTTCATATTTAGCAGAGTTGTTATTAGAAAAAGGCTATATCGTACATGGGCTAATACGTCGTGCATCATCGTTTAATACAGAACGTATTGACCATATTTTAGGCAATGATAAAATCCATGTACATTACGGCGATTTATCTGACTCAACTAATATAAACAGACTTGTAAAAGAGATTGAACCAGATGAAATTTATAACTTAGGGGCACAATCACACGTAAAAGTTTCATGGGATTGTCCCGAATATACTGCTGATGTTGATGGTATGGGCACACTACGCTTGCTTGAGGCAATCAGAAATAACGGCTTAATAAATAAAACTAAATTTTACCAAGCATCTACATCAGAGCTTTATGGTTTAATACAAGAACCTATACAATCTGAAACAACTCCATTTTATCCTCGTTCACCTTATGCAGTTGCAAAACTCTATTCATACTGGATTACTGTAAATTATCGTGAAAGCTTTAATATGTTTGCGTGTAATGGTATTTTATTTAACCACGAAAGCCCTAGACGTGGCGAAACATTTGTAACTAGAAAAATTACTATCGCTGCTACTCGTATCCAGCAAGGGTTACAAGATTGTTTATATCTAGGCAATCTAGACGCTAAACGTGATTGGGGGCATGCAAAAGATTACGTTGTTGGCATGTGGCTTATGCTACAAACTGATACGCCAGAAGACTACGTGCTTGCTACTAATATGACTACATCAGTTCGTGATTTTTGCACAATGACATTTAATAAACTAGGTATAGAGCTTGAATGGAGCGGAAAAGGCGTAAATGAAAAAGCAGTAAACAAAGCTAATGGTAAAATTGTTGTTGCGGTTGATGAAAAATATTTTAGACCAGCAGAAGTAGAATTATTATTAGGTGATAGCTCGAAAGCTAAAAAACAATTAGGTTGGCAAACCGATTATAACTTAGATATGCTATGTTCTGAAATGGTAGAAAGCGATTTGACACTAGCAAAAAAAGAAAAGTTACTGCTTGATAACGGATTTGAAGTTAATACGAGCTTCGTGGATTAATATGGAAAAAACGGCTAAGATATATATCGCTGGGCATAATGGGCTTGTTGGTTCAGCAATCCTGCGTGGGCTTGAAAGTCAAGGATATACAAATATAGTATATAGGGAAGCTGATGAACTAGATTTACGCAATCAAGCTGATGTCGATAATTTTTTCGCACAAACTAAGCCAGATTATGTTTTTTTATGTGCTGCAAAGGTTGGTGGCATTATGGCTAACTCTACATATCCAGCCGAATTTATTTATGATAACTTAATGATTTCAACAAATGTAATACATATGGCTTATAAATATGGTGTTAAAAAACTATTAAATATGGGTTCATCGTGTATTTATCCACGCTTAGCTCCACAACCAATGAAAGAAGATTGCTTACTTACAGATGAACTTGAAAGCACTAATGAAGCTTACGCAATAGCTAAAATAGCAGCAATAAAATTATGTAGATACTATAACGAACAATATAATACAAACTTTATATCAGTTATGCCGACTAACCAATACGGTATAAATGATAACTTCAACATGGAAACTGCACACTTACTACCTATGGTTATGCGACGTTTTTATCTTGCTAAATTATTGAGAAATAATGATTTTGAAGCAATAAAAGCTGATTTAAAACGCTATAAACTTGGCTGGGGATTAGACGAAAAAGTGAACGGTAGTAATGAAGATATCGAAAATCTGCTAGCAGAGCTTGGTGCATATCGTGATAAAGTTGTTATGTGGGGCGATGGCTCTGTTTATCGCGAATTAATGAATAGTGACGACTTGGCAGATGCATGCATCTATTTGATGTTAAATAAAAATTATTGTGATATAGGTGAACTAGTCAACATTACAAGTGGTACAGATATTCAACTAAAAAATTTGTTTGAAATAGTAAGAGATGTTGTCGAATTTGATGGCAATATCGAATATGATACGTCAAAACCGAATGGAACACCTCGTAAACTAATGGATGCAACAAAAATACAATCACTAGGCTGGCAACCAAAAATTGATTTATCACAAGGGATAGCACAATTTTATACGTGGTACAATAAATGAGAATATCAATAGTTACACCAGTTTATAACGGTGAAAAATTTATTATTGAAACAATAACGAGTGTTCTTAATCAAAGAGGTGATTTTGATTTAGAATATATTATTGTTGATGGAAAATCGACTGATAATACATTACAAATAATTAATAAGTTTAAAGATATGGTTGATAGTGGTTTTTTTGAAGGATACCACAAAAGCTTATCTATGACAGTTATTTCTGAAAAAGATACTGGTATGTATGATGCACTTGCTAAAGGTTTTGCACTATGTACAGGCGATATTATGGCGTATATCAATTCTGATGATTTTTATTATCAGGGTTCTTTTTCAACAGTTTTAAAGGTATTTAGAGATTTGCCACAAGTCGATATATTTAATGGCAAAACAGTTGTTGTTGATGAAAGCTCTACAATAATTATTAATAATATATTGTTAATACAGAATGAAGCTATATTAACTGGTGTGCTTGGTGGTGGGTTATCTGGTTATTATGTGCCACAGGAATCTATATTTTGGCGTAAAAAAATAATGAAATACCTTGATGTTAATACATTTAGGAAGTTTAAATTAGCAGGCGATTTCTATTTGTGGTACACATTTGCTCAACATACAAAATTTTATTCTGCTGATATACTTGTCGCACCTTTCAGAGTGAGGCAAGGGCAATTATCAAGTGAAATAAAGAAATATAATGATGAAGTTAAAAGTATTGTTTCTAAAGATAGATTTGCAACTGATATGGAGATAATCAATAGCTACAATCTAAATATAACACAAGATAATTGGCAAGAAAGATACGACAAAGGATTGATTTCTTTATGCTTAGAAGATAATATTTATATAGTAAATGAAGAATGCCAAAGTGTTCAAAGTGATAATAACGAAATACATATATCTGTCCGAGAAGATGCTTTATCAATTTTTTGTGCAAGTGATGATAATTATGCTCCGTACATGTGTACATTAATGTATTCAGTTTTAGAACATACACAATCTTATATTATTTTTTATGTACTAGATGGTGGAATCTCTGAAAAATCTAAAAAAAATACTAAAGAATCACTATCAGGTTTTGACAATTTTGAGATTGAGTATATTGATATGGAATCTTTTGAATTATCAAGATTTCCAAATCTAAGACATTATTCGCTTAATGCTTTCTCACGTTATTTTATACCACAAATAAAACCTGATATTCACAAAGCTCTTTATTTAGATGTTGATATTATTGCGAGGGGAGATGTTGCAGAATTGTTTCACCAAGATTTGGAAGGATATCCACTAGGTGCTGTTTTAGAAGATTTTTACTGTGGTAATTATACATACTTAAAAGAGAATATCTATCCACAATATGCCGGAGGTTCTAATTATCTAAATTCTGGTGTGTTACTTATGGATTGTAAAGCTATTCGTGATAATAGATATATAGAAAAGCTTGTTAATCTAACTATTGAATTATACAGTAAATTATCTTGCCCTGATCAAGATATATATAATATTGTGTTTGAAAATAATTTTAAAATACTCGACTATAGATATAACTATATGCCAGATCATTTTGAGTATCTATCTAAATTACACCCTACAAGAGCAGAAGATATTAGACGCAATGCTGTTTTAATTCATTATACAGGTGGCAAACCATGGAAAAATCAGTCTATTGCCTCTGTATTTTTTCTGAAAACACTTGAAAAAACAAAATTTTATGTGAATGCTGATAATATTACTGTTCCTCTATTAACTGTTATTACAATAACATACAATCTAATAAACGCTGGCAGACGTGAAACATTTTTACGGTGCGTTGAAAGTGTTAAACATCAAACATACGCTAATATTGAGCATATTATTATTGATGGTGCATCCGATGATGGAACACTTGATTTGATTAAATCAACAGGCTTAAAATATTATTCTGAAAAAGATAATGGTATTTATGACGCTATGAATAAAGGTATTGATAAAGCTAATGGTAAATATATTACATTTTTAAACTCAGATGATTATTATTATGAAAATATTGGACTTGACTATTCAATAAGCATGCTAGAACAATCAAATGCTGATTATTGTTATAGCGATGCACGTATTACACAAGATGATACAGAAGTCTCAACTTTTATCGGTTCAGAAAAGAGAATGATATTTGGTTATTTTTATTGTCATCAGTCACAAATTGTAAAACTTGATGTTATAAAAAAAATGTCTGGATTTAATACAGATTTATTATCTGCTGATAATGATTTAATGTTACGATTATTTGCCATGAATAAAAAAGGTATTTTTATACCTATTAAGTATGTTTCATTTGATAATTCTGGATTTAGTACAACTATCTCACCAGTCGATAATCAGAATGAACATATAAGTAGATTTTATGAATTATTTGGTGAAAGATTTAAGCTTTCTTATAATGATTGCCGAAATATAGTTAGATGCAAATTTATTGATGATAAAAGTCTTCAATATAAAATATTACATTCTATAGATATTCCTATATGGCGTGATGCAATATATGAAATGTTGCCAAGATGCTCAGATATTGTAATAGATAGAAAGGAATTTGATATAGTATCAAAAGACAATAATATCACTTTAGTTAAACATTACCTTTTTGGCATACCTATTTTACGTATTGCGAAAGATGATAAAATTAAAAGAGTCAATGTGCTTGGTATTCCTATCTCACGTAGGGAACGGCACGATGGAATTACTAGAATAAAAATACTTGGATTGCAAGCTATTAAATTTTCTAAGAATGATAATGTAAAACGATTAAGCTTGTTAGGTATACCAATTATTAAAAAAACTAGAAGTGATAGATATAAACGTACATTTTTATTTGGCATACGCATTTACAAGAAAGCCATAAAAACATTTGAAGATATAGTAGTTGGAAATCTTAACTTTATACATAATAAGGTTAATGAACTTAATACAATAAACAGTAAGCTCAACAAACTTGATATGATACAGTCAAAAGTTAATGAAATAGAAATAATAAATAGTAAGCTTAATCAATTAGAAGCTATACAATTAAAAGTTAATGAAATAGAAATAATGAATAGTAAACTAAATCAATTAGAAGCTATACAATTAAAAGTTGATAAAATTGAAGTTGTGAATGGTAAACTAAATCAGTTAAGCGGAATACAATCAAAGCTTAAAGAGTTTGAAGCGATACAAGTAAAAATTGATGAACTTGCAGAACTAAAACAACAAAATGACAACTTAATCAATGAGAATAAACTTATTTTACAAAATCTACTTGATATTAAAGGTGGTGTCACGCATATTAGCCAACTTTCTGATATTCTATACGCTGACAAAACTATACAAGAATTAATCAGCTCAACTGCTAATGATATTATTAGAAATATTAATAATGTTAGTTATATACATTTACCAGCATCTAATATACATAGAGATGTGTTTAATAAATATAAAAATATTAATGAAGGTAAAAAAGTTGTTTTACTTGGTGCTGGTACTACATTAAATGATTTTGTTCCAATAAAAGATGCCGTGTATATTGGTGTAAATAGGACTTTTAAATATGATAAAGTTAAACTTGATTACTTATTTATACAAGATAACCTATTTGCTAATAATGACCAGCAAAAAGCTAATAAATATGACTGCAAAAAATTCTATGGTAGGCATTATATTGTACCAGCACCAAGTGTTAGTGATTATGAAATTGCCAAAGCAGAGCAATTCTATTTTATAGATCAACATATACCTACAGATAAACTAGCATTATTTTCGCCAGATATTACGGCACGTCCATTAAATACATGGTCATCAATAATTTTTCCTGCACTAGAGTTTGCGTTGTGGACTAATCCAGCAGAGATTTATCTTGTTGGTTGTGACTGTACACCTACAGATCATTTTGATAATACAAACTCGAAAATACATGTTGATAATGTACTTTATGGTTGGCAACAAATGTCAAAATTTATTAAAAACCTATACCCACATATAAAAATGCATTCAATTAATCCATTAGGACTTCAAGGATTATTTAAAGATTTGTATTATATTGATGGTGAGTATAAGAGTGATAATTCAGCCAATAAGAGAATTAGCACATTTATACTTAATGATACAACATCTGAAGGTGAGCACATAGGGTGTTCTACAGTCATGCAGAATATGGCAAATTTGAGTGCTAAATATAATTTAAATATTATTGGAACGATGAAAAATGATGAAAATTATGAACGCCATGCAGCTGTAATTGAACGTGCAGATATAATAATATTAAATGGCGAAGGTACACTGCATCACGATAATGGCGTAAAGTTTTTAGAAATTGCTAAATCTCAAAAAGAAAAAGGAAAGAAAGTTTTTTTAATAAATTCTATATGGGAGAAAAATCCAAATAATAAAGAATATTTAAAATATTTTGATTTAATAACAGTAAGGGAGAGCAACTCTCTGAAAGAAGTAAAAAATGATGGTGCAAATAATGCGATAAATGTGCCAGATTTAGTATTTTATAGTAAAAATAAAGCAGATGTAGTTATAGCTAAAAATAAGATAGCTATTTTTGATAATGTGTTAATAGATAAAGCACAAGCTTTAAAAGAATATGCGAACAAAAATAAATATGATTTTTATTTTTTAACCAATCAAAATATTAATAAATTTAATTCAACTAATGATATTATTATTGAGTCAGAAAACAATATTACAAATTATGAATTTATTGTATCTGGGCGTTTTCATATTTTATGCTTTGCATTAAAATATGGTATTCCAGTTCTTTCATGTTCTTCAAATACATTTAAAATTGAAGGCCTGCTTTATGATGTTGGTCTAGAAGATATATATCTTATAAAAGATTTAGAATTGCTAGATAATGAAGTTGAGTCATTTATAAGTAATGATTTTGATGAATATAAACATAAAAGTATTTTATATTGTAATAATGCAATTAAAAAAATAGATGAAATGTTTCGACAAATTAGGCAAAGTGCTTTATCGGTTTAATTATGAAATTATCCATTATTACTGTGTGTTTAAACATTAAAAATGAAATTGAGCGTACGTGTGAAAGCATAATAAATCAAACTTATCAAGATTTTGAGTGGATAGTCATTGATGGTGGTTCTACTGATGGAACGCTTGATATATTAGAAAAATATAAAAGTCGCATAAATATCCTTGTTTCTGAAAATGATAACGGTATATATAACGCCATGAATAAAGGAATAAAACGTTCTAATGGTAAATATCTAAATTTTATGAATGGTGGCGATTGCTTTTATAATAATAACACTCTTGAAAATGCTATAAAATATTTCAACACAAATGCAGATGTTTATTACTCTTATGCCCAATTTGTAGTCCCTGATAATAAATCTTTTTTGAAAACGACACCAAGATTATTAATAGAGAAATATTTTATTCATGATTGCATACCACATCAATCAACATTTATAAAAAAAGAATTATTTGTAAAATATGGTTATTATAACGAAAATTTTAAAATTGTATCTGATTATGAAAATTGGATAATATTTATGCGAAATAACTGTAATTTTGAATTCATTGATTTAATTACAGCAGTGCATTATTATGATGGTATATCAGTTTCGCCAGAATATACAAAAATTCACTCTGTTGAAAGAAAAGCGGTAATAAAAAAATATTTCTATAATAATTTTCGGTCAATGTTACATGCCTTTACAAGAGTAAGGACGAAAAAAAATAAAAAAAGATATTTATTATTTAATATTATTACATTAATATCTGTTAGGGAATATTATAAAACCAATAAGAACCTACGACCTATTAATATAACAATAGCAAATATTTTTACAGAATTAAATAATTTGCAGTTGCAAGTGTTAGAATTAAATAAATCCAATATTTCTGACGAAGAATATAATTCAAAATTTGAAATAATAATTAATGATTTGATGATTAATATTATTAGTGAAAATATTTTAAATAATTGCAAATTACATCCATACTTGTATGATTGTTTGGTGTGCTATAAAGATTTGATGTTATTAAGTAAAATTGCTGATAATAATACTAAGAATAATATTAAAAAATATTTTGCAAATAAGCCTAAAAATTATGATGATGTGTTAAATATTGAAAAATTAATTATAAAAAATAAGTATCAGAAAAAAAAGAAAATATATTTATTTGGTTTTTTACCTATTACTAAATAGTGTTGAGGATTTATTATGGCTACAAGTTCAGAATTTATTGAGTTTGTTGTCGAGTGTATAGAGCGACTTGGCAACATTAGGTATAAAAAAATGTTTGGCGAATATATGATATATATTGATGATAAACCTATCTTGCTAGTTTGTGATAGCATTGTATATGTTAAAAAATTGCCAGACCTTGAAAATATTATGATAAGTGCGGAAACGGGCGTGCCATACAAGGGTGCAAAAGAACACTATATACTTGATGTTGAGGATAGTGAACAAACTGAGAACGCTATTAATGTGTTAAAACAAATTACGCCTATTCCTAAACCTAGAAAAAGGAAAGAGTAACTAAAGTTAAATGTCATTAAAATGATAAAATAGCTGATTTTAGAAACAATACTATAATTAAGTAATTATTTTGCTATAATATCGTAATTGTTTTTATAATAACATATTGTAAATTATTTATTGACATTTACTTATTTACTGCTATATTGTGCATGTTTATGTTTAATTTTATTAAATCTAGCAAGTTTAAAATAGTATCTGTTTTATTACTTGTATTTATTATTGTTATCTTGATAATAGGCAATTTTGCAAATGAGCCTGTACATAGTATCAATCTACCTAGTATGGATAAGTACCAAACAACCACACATATCCTTATTAGTGATGTAGTAGAGCCATACGCATTTGCAGACAATCTTGGTAACCCTACTGGTTATGATGTCGAAATGCTCTACCTTATGGGTGATGTTATGGGCACAAATATTGCTGTAGAGTTTGTCGATAAAGAATATGCGTTGAAATCTCTAAACGAGGGCTATATTAGCGGTATTCTTAGCGACGATTGCCAAAATAATAGCGAACTTCTTTCAATAGCGACACCAATAAAGCACGACGATAATGTTGCTTTTTTTGGTAGAACACGCATTAATAATTTTAATACTATTAGACAGCACAATATTGCAACTGTTGGCGATACTGAAAGATACAGGACGGTTGTTAACCTTTATGGTTTGCAAAACACAATTAATATATATCCAACGTATGATATGGCATTCCAATCTGTAATTGATGGTGATAACGATTACGTTATATCTAGCTATCCAGCAGGTGTCAGACTTCTCAGCAAACTTAATAATACTGATATAAAGAACATACTAGAGTTGCCAATTTCTCAAAGTATGTGTATTTCAACAACTAATGATAATGTTCAACTTATTGATAGGTTAAACAACGCTTATGTAGTGTTAGTTACTAGCGGTAAGATTGATGAGCTAAACCATAAGTGGTTAAACTCATACGTATTTGGCGAAAATGTTGTAGATCATTTATATAGGTTTCGCTATTTTATTATGGTTGCTTTATTTACGCTACTCATCGTTTGGATATTGATAGCTACAAAGAATATTTTATCACTTAAAAAGACGATTAACGTCGTCCATGAAGAGCGAAAAGTTGATAGGGAAGCAATTGATTATTACGAATTACTTAGTAAATATTTACGTTCAAGCTTTGATAGTGTTATTGAAGTAAATGTCACTAACAATGAAATATTAGATAAAGTTTCACAAAAAGCTTCTAAAAAAATATGTGGAGTCGACTATACACCTACATTTTCACAAGTAATTGATATGTTAGTAAAACATTATATTCATGATGATAGCAAAGATAAATTTAATAACATATTTAAACGTGATAACCTTATAACTATGTATAGTGAAAATAAGAGCAGGGCGACTATTGATATACAGATGCGTGGGCGTATCAATGTTGGTAAATGGAAGCGTATTACATTAAATATATTTAAGTATCAAAGTGATGACTCTGTTAGAATGTTGTGTGTTATTGAAAATATTGATGCAGAAAAAAGATTGACAGAAAAGGCAGTTAGGGACTCTATGACTAGGCTATATAATAAAACTGCTACATCAGAGATGATTACCGATATTATCCGCCAATCTGACCCTACGCAAAGTATACATGCTTTTTTTGTGTTAGATATTGACGATTTTAAAAATGTAAATGACTCATGCGGGCATGCATTTGGTGATAGGGTTATTATTATGTTTGCATCTGCTTTGAAGCGCCACTTCCGTGATACTGACATTATGGGTAGAATAGGTGGCGACGAGTTTGTATTATTCTGCCGTGATATACCTAGTATTGAATGGCTTAAAAATAAAGCACAATCACTATGTGAGACGCTCAACACTACTGTCGAATATGATGGAAAGCAACATACTACTTCTGCCAGCATAGGTATATCTATATACTCTAAGCATGGTATGACGTTTGACCAGCTATACAAAAGTGCTGATAGCGCGTTATATGTTACAAAGTCTTTAGGTAAAAAAGGTTATACAATTTTATCAGATAATGATGCAGTAAATACTGATAAAGTTTAATATATACTTAATAATTAATATTATTTAGCCTACTCGCACCTATAAATGTAAATTGTACTTGATATAAGTAAAAATATTTATTACTATTAATTATATGGTAAAGGACAATATAAAATTGTTTATGGGTATGGATATTGGCTATAACTCTATCAGAGTTGCAGATTTATCTACCACGAACGATGGTTACATTTTAGAGTATCTACACGAATCGGAAATCAAAACAGAGTTTACCGAGAATGGCTCTGTCGTTGACTATGGAACTCTTGTACAAGAGCTTAAAAAAATAGTTAATACCCCAAAATTTCCTAACACTCAAGTTGCGGTTGCAATTAAAGGTCCTGCCATTATCACAAAACGTGTTAGTGTCAATGTTGATAATTACGACGAATTTAACGAACAATTTAGATGGATAGTTGACCAATACGCCTATGTCGATCAAGAGGCTATGGCCATTGACTATAAGCTATTAGGCGCATCAGAGCGTTATGGCTATGCAGATGTTATGATTATCGCTTCAAAGCGCGATGTGTTGCAAGATTTCTTATCAGTTACTGCTGCCGCCAATATTAAACTAAGTGCTGTAGAGCCAGAAGTACTTGCGTTAGAGCGTATGTATAAGGTGCTACACCTTGATACAACTGGTGTAGATGCCATTGTGCATGTTGGCGTATTAGGAACGCTTGTTGTATTTATGAGGCATGGTACATTCATGTTTTGTAAGCCGATTATGCGTGGCGGTATGCATTTTACTAAAACTTTGCAAGAAGACTTTGATTTGACTATTGAAGATGCTGAACGATATAAACTTAATCCAGATTCTTTTTCTGAACCTACAAAATTTCGTGATGCATTAAATCGTTGTATTGCATACGATTATGGCGTTGAATTAGATAGAGTTTTTACTTTTTATAAATTACTTGGTGGTAGCGAGCCATCAAAAATTATCTTATCTGGTGCTGCTAGCCAAACACTAGGACTGCGTGAATATCTTGAGGAAAAATATTCTGTACCAGTTAATTATATGGACCCATGGGTAAAGGTGGAGCTAGCTGAAGGCATCAATATCCCAGAACATAAAAAATATACTTATAATATTGCGCTTGGGCTTGCGTTATCAGGTGTTGTGTGAAGTTCATGATTATTGCTGGTGAAGCTTCCGGCGATGTACATGGTAGCAACCTATGCATAGAACTTAAACGTGTATACCCTGATGCCGAGTTTATTGGCACAGGTGGCCCAAAATTAGCTAATCTTGGTCAAAAACAATATTTTACAGCTGATGATATGGCAATTATAGGCTTTGTTGAGGTATTTAAGCGCCTACCTTTTATACTAGACATGTTTAAAAGACTTGAACAGGTAGTCGTTGATGAAAAGCCAGATGCTATAATATTGATTGATTATCCGGGCTTTAACTTGCGTTTTGCAAAACGTATCAAAAAATATAATATTCCTGTTATATACTTTATTGCTCCACAGTTTTGGGTGTGGCATTACAGCAGAGTATATCAATTACGTGATTTTACTGATTTGACGCTATCAATATTGCCTTTCGAGCATGAAGCATTACAGCAAGCTGGCGTTAATGCTGCATACATTGGTAACCCTATAATAGATAATAGAAAATTTAACTACAGAGATAAACAGCATTTTTTAACTGCTAACAATTTAAGCGGTACAAAAAAGATAATTGGCATACTGCCGGGTAGCAGAAGGCGAGAAATTGAAAGCCTACTTAAGTTACTATTGGAAGCATCTAAACAGTATAACCAAGAATATGAGTTTGTCGTTAGCCGTGCCGATAATCTTGATGAAAATATTGTAAATAATGTCTTAGATGGTTATGATTATCCTGTTGTTGTAGGCTCTCAATATGATATTATGAAGTATGCAGACTATATTTGGGCATGTTCTGGTACAGTTACGCTAGAATGTGCTTTGATGCAAGTGCCAACATTAATTGTTTATCAATCATCAGCATTCAACTTATGGATAGCAAAAAAGCTGAGTAGTTTGCGTATGATTGGGCTACCAAATATCATTATGGACGAAAAGTTTTTACCAGAAATAGTTTCTAGTGATGTAAAAGCTGGCGAAATAATTGATGCACATAAATACTTATTAAGTAACGAAGAATATATCAAAGATAAATTGTCAAAACTTTCCGCATTGTTTGATGGTTATGAGCCATGCAAGCACGCAGTGCAGGAAATATCTTCCTTTCTAAATTCTAAAACCTTGTAAATACGTTGTTCTTAACTTTTGGCTTGCTTTTTGCTTGTATCTTGTTGGCGAGGTATAATTATGAATATAAGCGGGCTAATTTTTGAAAAAGAAGTTTCCAATGTGATAAGCACTGTTGATACTAGCAAAGATAACACAAAAAATGACGATGTGGCATTTCGTGATGTTATGAGTAGCGTTTCAGACGATAGTAATGCGAATAGTCACAAACAAGCTGAAGACAATAACAATAATAAAAATGTTAGCGAAAAAACGCATGCAAATACTAATAACGCAAATGCTAATAACATAAGTACTAAAACAAATACTAAAAATGATGAAATATCAGAAGAATTTGTGGCAGTTGACTATGCTATGTATATTGAGCTAAACGATGTTAATAATATGTTTAACCTTGCTCCAGAAACTATTTCTAATGAATTATTACAAAACCCTGCTATTGCAAATATATTGAAATCTGAACTTAGTGAAGATGATATTGAGATATTAAACCAACTTATTGTTAAGCTTACTAATAGTGAAACTCAAACAAGCGAAGTTGATATAAATACAACACTGACGCAAATGCTTGATAATGCAATATCGCCAGATGAGTTTATATCTATACTGAATAAAACTGTTGAACAAGTCGTCGCAAACAATAGCAATGATACTAAACCGTTTTATGACGTTATTGCTAAACTACAGCAAGTAGT
>CAYJIW010000025.1:0-21849 GCA_964370335.1 uncultured Deferribacteraceae bacterium | reverse complement strand
CTAATATTAGCGGATGACAACCTCTTGAATAATCATTTTTGAAATTCGCCATTATTTGCTCCATATATGTTAAAGCTATATTAAATAATTACGAAAATATAAGCAAGAAAAAAGGGCTAAAAAAATTAGCCCTCAATATATATTATGTTAGATTTTACCAACTAAGTCGATGCCCGGTTTTAGTGTTTGGCTACCCGGTTTCCATCTTGCTGGGCAAGCTTGGTCGCCATGCTTAGCAACGAATTGTAACGCTTCTAACTTTCTGAATAGTTCTTCTGCATCACGTCCGATGTTGCCAGCAACTACTTCATAAGAAACGATTTTACCTTCTGGGTTTACGATGAATGTACCACGCTCTGCGATACCAGCATCTTCAATCATTACTTCAAAATCTCTAGCGATTTTGCCAGTAGGGTCAGCTACTAATGGGTATTTAACCTTTTTAATAGCATCTGATGCATCATACCATGCTTTATGTACGAAATGAGTATCGCAAGATACGCCATAAACTTCGCAATTTGCTGCTTTAAAATCTGCATATTTATCAGCTAAATCTTCAAGCTCTGTAGGGCATACGAATGTAAAATCAGCTGGGTAAAAGAAAAATACGCTCCATTTACCTAATAAATCTTTTTTACTTACTTGTTTGAAAGTGTCGTTTACGTAAACATCAGCAGTAAACTCACTAACCTCTTTTCCAATTAATGACATTTTTAAATTCTCCAATTATGTTTCTATTTAGTAATAATTACTAGATTTATAAAAATACTATATCGGACAATTTTTGTCAACAATTAAATTCATCTATAGCAATCTTTTTACTTTTATTAATATTATCAATATGTTAAAGCTTACAATTTAACAGAGTTTAGCAACACTTTCGTATATTCTTCACTAGGGTTTGCAAATATATCATCTGCTTTACCTTGTTCGATAATTTTGCCTTCTTTCATTATAATCATATCGTGGCAAATTGAGCGAACTAAGTTAATATCATGGCTAATAAATATGTATGTCATATTGTATCGTGTTTGGATATTTTTAAGTAATTCTACTATTTGTAGTTGAACATTTTTATCTAGCGACGATGTCGGCTCATCAAATATGATAAGTTTTGGCTTCAAGATGATTGCACGTGCAATAGCGATACGTTGCCGTTGTCCGCCAGAAAATTCATGCGGATACCTGTTTGTAATATCGCTTGCAAGCCCAACATCATTTAGAACTTCTTGTACTAGGCGTGATAATTCGTCTTTATCTTTTATCCCTTGACTACGTAAGCCTTCTTCAACAATCATTTGTATAGTCATGCGTGGGTTAAGGCTTCCAAACGGATCTTGGAATACTGCTTGGATATTTTTACGTTCAGCCCTAAGTTCTTTTGGTTTCAGTTTTGATAACTGCTTACCATCAAACATAATATCGCCATCAAACGACAACAATCGCAATATGGCACGCATGAGCGAAGTTTTACCGGAGCCAGACTCACCAACGATACCTAAGCTGTAACCTTTAACTAAGTTTAGCGATACAGTATCAACTGCTTTTAGCTTAGACTTTTGGTTATAAATAACTGATACATCATTAACATCTAGCATTGTAGAGCTATCTGTTACCACTTCTATTGGTTTTGCTTTATCGACTGTTATTAGTTCTTTCGTATATTGTTCTTTCGGGTTATTAAATACATCTTCAACGCTGCCTTCTTCAACAACTACACCATCTTTTACAACAACGATATTATCAGCATATTTTCTAACTATTGCTAGATCATGCGTGATTAATATAACGCTCATATTAAGCTTTTTTTGTATATCTTTTAATAGCTCAAGTATTTGTAGTTGAGTTGTCACATCTAGTGCTGTTGTAGGCTCATCAGCTATCAACAATTTTGGGTTGCATATCAACGCTAGTGCAATCATTATACGTTGGCGCTCGCCACCAGAAAACATATGTGGATAGTCATGGATACGCTTTTCAGGCTGTTTTATCCCTACTAAGTGTAATAATTCTAATGCCCTTTTTGTTGCATCAACTTGTTTTACGCCCTCGATATAAACGAGTCGTTCAGTAATTTGCTTTTCGATATTATGTAGCGGGTTAAGCGATACCATAGGTTCTTGAAATATATAGCCTATTTCACCACCACGCATTATACGTAACCGTTTTTCATCGTTATAATCTATTTCGTTGCCATCAAATATTACTGTGCCATTTTCTTTAATAGCGCCTAAATTCTTCATTAGTCCAGCAACAGCGTAAGCAGAAACAGATTTACCAGAACCAGACTCACCAACAATTGCAAGTATTTTCCCACTTGATACGCTAAACGATATATCTTTTACAGCTTCAACACGTCCAAACTCAGTATTGAATGATACTTTTAAATTATTTACTTCTAATAGTTTTTTCATCATCTATTACCACTATGTCTTGGGTCAAGCGCATCACGCATACCCTCACCAATAAAAACTAATAAACTTAACATCAACGACAATATAACAAATGCGGAAATACCTAGCCAAGGTGCATATAGATGCGACTTACCAGATGCTAAAAGCTCACCTAGCGAAGGCGAACCGGGTGGCATACCAAAGCCTAAAAAGTCAAGCGATGTCAACGTACCAACAGAACCGCTTAATATAAATGGTAAAAATGTCATTGTTGCAACAAGTGCATTTGGTAATATATGTTTAAATATTATTGTTCTATCTTTTGCACCTAACACACGTGCTGCTGTAACATATTCAAGGTTTCTCCCACGTAAAAACTCTGCACGGACAACGCCAACAAGCCCCATCCAACCAAAAATAGTCATAATTAATAAAAGCCACCAAAAACCCGGTTGGATAAAACTACTCATCAAAATAAGCATATATAGCATAGGGATACCGCCCCATATCTCCATGAAGCGTTGTCCGTATAAATCAATCTTTCCGCCATAGTAGCCTTGTACAGCGCCAACTGTTATACCTATGATAGATGTCACTAATGTCAACATAAAACCAAACAATACCGATAACCTAAACCCATACAATAACCTTGCGAACACATCACGCCCTTTTTCATCAAGCCCTAACGGATTTTCTAGCGTTGGTGGTGCTGGCAATAACTCATTATTGTTATAATTTATCGTATCGTAACTATACCTAACAATTGGCCATATCGCCCAACCGTTTTCTTCAATTATGTCTACTAAAAACGGGTCTTTATAGTCGGCTTCAGTATCGAAAAAGCCACCAAACTCTGTTTCGTTATATGTCTTAAATATTGGAAAATACAGTTTATCGTTGTATGACATGATTAACGGTTTATCGTTTGCGATAAACTCAGCAAGCAAGCTTATGATAAACATTGTAGAAAATATTATTAACGAATATAACGCACGCTTGTTACGCTTGAAACGTGATATTCTTCTAGCAGTTAGTGGTGATATTTTAAACATATTACTAACCCCTATCCGTTGCTTTAAACGATATACGAGGGTCAATCAACGTATATGTAATATCGCTTATGATGCCCATAATCAAGCCTAATAATGTAAAGATATAGAGCGTAGAAAACATTATAGGGTAGTCCCTAGTTATTGCTGCCTCAAACCCTAGCAAACCTAGCCCATCTAGCGAGAATATAATTTCTATCATCAACGAGCCTGTAAAAAACATGGAAATAAATGTTGCTGGAAAACCAGATATAACAATCAGCATAGCGTTCCTAAAAACATGCCCGTAAAGGACACGTTTTTCATCTGCGCCTTTCGAGCGTGCAGTTATAACATATTGCTTATTAAGTTCGTCTAAAAATGAGTTTTTTGTAAGCATAGTAAGCGATGCAAAGCCACCGATAACCATTGCTGTAATTGGCAATATCATGTGCCACAAGTAATCTAATATTTGTGAAAATGCCGATAACTCGTTAAAGTTATCAGATACTAAACCTCGTAATGGAAACCATGCAAAAAAGTTACCACCGGCAAAGAAAATGATTAATATAACAGCAAATAAAAATACTGGTATAGCACTACCTATTATTATAAAAAATGATGTCCAAACATCAAATTTGCTAGAATGTTGAACAGCTTTTCTAATCCCAAGCGGTATGCTTATTAAATATATTATGAGAGTCGTCCATACGCCAAGCGATATTGATACGGGTAGTTTTTCTTTTATAAGTTCTATAACAGTTTTGTCACTAAAGAAACTATCGCCAAAGTTGAATGTACCAAAGTTTTTAAGCATTAAAAAGTATCGCTCAACTATAGGTCTATCAAAGCCATACATTTTTTGTAGTTCTTGTAAAAGTTCCTCTGATATTCCGTGGTATCTGGCAGAGTCGCTTGCTCCGCCATCGCCACCAGCATTACGTTTTTCGCCAATGTTTACTTCACTACTGTCTTGCCTCATCGCCATATCAACAGCAGATGTACCTTCACCAGATATGCGTGCAACCATAGTATCTATAGGGCCACCGGGAACAGCCTGTATCAAAAAGAAATTGAGCGTAATAATACCAATAAGCGTTGGTATCACAAGTAATAAGCGTTTTAATATGTATGTTCCCATAGTTCCCTAATATAAGTTTATTTATTTAATTCTTTTGCAATTTTTTCTGCTTTTTCTGGCACTATCCACCATGTAGATATTGCGATACCACGAGTTGGCATAACTTCTGGCATACCAAACTTATCCCAATAAGCTATCCTATACCTATCAGCATAACCTGATGGAATAATGTACCAGCCATTCAATAACAATCTATCAAGCACTTTTGTGTATTTTATCAATTCTTTACGGTCTTTAGCGACAATAAGTTTTTCAACTACTTTATCAACAGCGGGGTCGTTTATCATCGCATAGTTTCTGCTACCTTTATCAGCTGCTGCTGTTGAATGCCACATACCACGTTGCTCGTTACCGGGCGATTCTGATTGACGAAACATAGTATAAATCATCATATATTCTCTATCTCTAACACGTTTTACGTATTGAGATGAGTCTACAAACCTAATATTCATTTCAACGCCGATACGCTTTAATGCTTCTTGAAAGTTTAATAGTTCAGACTCGATTGTTTTAGAAGATGTCAAGATTTCAAACGATAATGGTGTACCATTTTTATCTGTCATTTTACCGTCTTTAATGTTGTATCCGGCTTGTTTAAACAGCTCGACAGACTTCATTAAATTAGCACGGTTGTTACCAGTTCCATCAGTTTTAGGGAATACAAATTCGCCTTCAAGTAGTTCTTTGCTTGCGTTAGGGTTGACACTTTTTATTATTTCAACAATTTCTGGCTCTGGAGATTTATTCATCGCAAATTCAGATGAGCTAAAATAGCTATCGTACCTTTTTTCCATGTTGAAGTTGATATTTTTATTTATCCACTCGTAATCGTAAGCAAATGTTAAAGCTTTCCTAACATCAATATCGTCAAAAGGCGTTTTTGAAGTATTAAAAACAAATCCGCCAATACCTTCGATACCCTCGTCCATTATTTCTTGTTTGACAATTAATCCCATATCAAAGTACTTACCAGTATAGCCTTTTTGCCACCTAGCGCCCGGACCATCTGCTATAAAATCAAAATGGCCAGCCTTAAATGCTTCAAATGCGACTGTAGTATCCCTAAAGTATTCAAATACAATATTGTTGATAACATTTTGCCCTACATTTACTGGTAAATCTTTTGCCCAATAATCTGGCACACGTTCGATAACAACACGTTTACCAGCATCAAAAGATTTAATCTTATATGGTCCGTTACCTAAAGGTATTTCTAAAGTAGATTTTGACAAATCCCTTGTTTCCCAATAATGTTTAGGTATGATAGTCAACTGCCCCATTAAAAAAGGAAGTTCTTTACTGACATTTTCCGTGTCGAAAGAAAATTTTACAGTATGCTTATTTATTATCTCTGCTTTTTTAACTAACTTATAATAATCTTTTAGTATCGGGTTTACTTCAGTAATTTTGTTAAAGCTATAAACAACATCTTCTGCTGTGATAGGTTTACCATCATGCCATTTTGCATTTTTATTTAAGTGAAATATCACCCATGTATAATCGCTAGGGTATTCAACACTTTCTGCAATCAAGCCATAATATGTTAATGCTTCGTCATAAGATGAAGTCATAAGTGTATCATAAATATAGCCCATGCCTCTAAACACAACGCCTTTTGGTGCAAATGTGTTGAAGCTATCGAATGTGCCATACATTGCCCTAGTAAATGTACCGCCAATCGGAGCATTTGGGTTTGCATATTCAAAGTGAGTAAAATCTTCTGCATATTTGCTACTATCTAAAAGCGATAATGTATGTGACTTTGTAACTGTAACCTCTGCACTTGCCTCTACTGTAAAAAGTAGAAGCAATGCCGCTAGTAATGTATTAATTTTTCTTTTCATCTTTTTTCTCTTCTGGGTTGAATGATGAAATAACTACTGACATATCGCTAAGAACTTCTTTAGCAAAAGAGTTAATTTCATCAAGTTTTACACTAGAGTATATCTTTGTAGTTTCTTCTACTGATAATATTGGCTCGTTTGTACTTAAATCAAACCAAATACTATTAATCCAAAAACCATCACTTTCTTCTGCAGCTTCTAAAGCCGTGTTTTGTTGGTTTATTGCAACATCAAGTTCTTCTTGAGTAATATTGCCTTTAGCCATAGATTTCACTATTTCCATAGCTTCTTTAATAAGCTCATCTCTACGTTCTGGGTCGCTAGTGAAGCCAATAGAAGCACCACGAGAAAACTCAGGGTATATTGAATAGTACAATTTTGCAGAAACGCCATAAACGCCACTAATTTCTTCACGTATTCTTTCACGTAGTCTTTGCGCTAATACTCTACGAGTTAATGGAGCATAGTATAATCCATTTTCGATAGCTTGTTCTTTACCTTCATAAAGTATAGAAACTGTTGACTTATTTGTAACTTGCCCATTCTTTTCAAATGTAAATTCTTTCTTTGCAAAATCAACATTACGAGATTTAGCCTTGTTAGGTTTTTTATCTGATTTTAAGCTACCTAAGTATATTGCACCTAGTTCAACAACTTGTTCAATATCGACATCACCAGATACTATAAATGTGAAGTTATTAATATCAAGATAATGCTCTTTATATAATCTAAGTACATCTTCTTTTGTTATACTATCTAAATCAGTTGTTAATAAATATTCACGACGATAGTTATCGTTATAAGCTTTTTGTGCTAACTCACGTGAATACTGTCTTTCTCTATCTTTTTCATAGTTTTCAAGTGCATTTCTTCTTGTTTTGATTGCAGCTTTATATGCATTTTCATCAACTGTAGGTGATGTAACTAACTTATATAATAGTTGGAAAGTTATTTCCATATCATCTGTAGAGCCACCGCCAGAAAAGTTAAAAGTGTAATCTGATGCTGTTGCACCTGCGCTAGCTCTTTTGCCAGCTAAAAATCTTTGTAGCTGTCTAGGTGTAATATCTGTAAATCCGCTACCGTTTATAGCACTAGGTAACATATTCATTTTGATAATATCAACATCATTTATCATAGATGTACCACCGATTTTATAACCAGCTAGTTGGTATTCTTTTTCAGTAGCGTCATTTTCTTTAATGAATAAACGAACTCCATTTTCATACGTAACCATTTCGCCATCAATATTTTCATACTTTACACGTGATTTGATTTTGCCAGCAGTTGGTTTTTTATCCATTAATTTATCAATAGATTTTACATCAGTTTCAGCAACCAATTCTGCTTTTTCAACTTCTGCAACTATTGTGTTAAAAGTATCAAGGTCAAGTGTGACATTATCTCTATCTTGAGTAGGCACTGATACAACAATAAGCATATTGTTGTTATTGATTAATCTATCAAACTTGTTTGAATAGCTAGTAACATTTGTTTCACTAAAAATTCTATCTAATAGCACTTTATCTTGAGAAAACTCTGTATAATGTCCGCCAGAAGTATCATATGATACGATACCGCTAATATAATTTGCAGATGGATATTTGAAGTTTGGATCTGCGCTACGCTCAAGTTGTTCGTTTTGCTTCTCTAGGAACTCATTTAATTCATCAACTGTAAAGCCAAAACGCTCTGCACTTTCTATTTCCATCAGCATGTTTTTAACATCGTTAATCATTGTTTCAGGTTTTGTTGCAATATTAAATGATGTAAATGATAAGTTTCTATCAGAACCCATGCTTTTGCCAGCTCTAAAAGAAATTAAATCACTACGTGATTCAGTAATTTTATTAGCAACACGGTTAGATAACATGCTTACAGCACCAGCCGCAAGTATATATTCTTTCAGTTCGTTATATGTATCAACTTCATCTTCTTTAGACATAATCATCAATGATACTGATGTTGAAGTTGCTTCTTCATCACTAACGATTAAAAATCGTGTACCTTCTGTTAAAGGAACAGTTTTATCAGTATGTTTTGGTGTTGCAACATTTTCTATCGGTGCAAAATACTTTTTAATTAATACTTCCATTTCAGTAGCATCTATATCACCAACAACCATTATTGACATATTTTCAGGTTGGTACCATTTTTCATAATAGCCTCTTAAAAGTTCCGGAGTAGCACCTTCAATAACTTCTTTAAGCCCTATTGCATCTCTTTCTAGATAAGCACTGCCTGCATATGTATATTTTAATGATTGATCACGAAGGCGTTTATTAGCAGTATCTCTACTACGTAATTCTTCTAAAATAACACCTTTTTCAGCATCAACTTCATCTTTATCAAATGTAATTCCTGTAGCCCAATCTCTCATAATGAAAAATGATTTATCTATCAAAGATTCGTTATCTGTAGGGATACTTAATTGATAATTTGTGTTGTTGTATGAAGTATATGCGTTACTGTGTTGCCCAAAAGTAAGCCCTGCTTCTTCCATAAACTCAATTACTTCGTTACCTTCAAAGTTTTCAGTACCGTTAAAAGCCATGTGTTCAACAAAGTGAGCAAGTCCACGTTCTTCTTCAGTTTCATCTAGCGAGCCAGAGCGAACATTTAATCTAATCTCTACTTTGTCAACAGGTGTATCATTTTCTTTAATATAATATATCATACCATTATCTAGCTTACCTTTAATAATTTTATCACTAAATGGTAGCATCTCAACTTCTGCAACTGGTGTAGTTTTTTTAATGCAACCTACAACACCCACAGCAACAACTAATAATAATGCGATATTTCTTATTACTTGGTTCTTTTTCATTTCATTCTCCTATTCTATATCTTCTAAATTAAATCTTAATGTAATAGCCATCTTAACAGAAACTTTTTTGCCCGCTTTTTTTGCTGGAGTAAATGTCCATTTTGATACAGTTGCAAGCGCTGTTTTCTCAAAAACATTAGCAGGTGTTGCCTTGATAATAACAGGGTTTTGTACACGCCCTTTTGTATCAACGATAAATCCTAACCTAACAACACCTTCAATCCTATTTTCTTTTGCATAGCTAGGATATTCAGGTTTTTTCCTATTCAATAATTTTGGCACTAAATCAACATCAACTAATGAAAATATACCACTTGAACCACCCGATGATACTGCTGCGCTAGAGCCTTCGCCACCATCTGCACCGCCGCCACCAACTACTGCTGTAGGTGACTCAACACCTGCAACTTGTGATGGCTCAACATCTGATGCACTATCAGTAACATTATCTGTTTGTTCAACTTCTGCTACTTCTTCAACTTCAGTAACATTATCTTCTATTTCTGTAACTTCTTCAATAGGTTCAACAATTTCTGGTTCTTTTTCAACCACTTCTTCTTTGACAATTTCTTCTTTTATTGGTTCAGGTGGTTGTTCAACAACTTCTTCTTGTATTTTTTCAGGTGCATTACCTTCGCCCGGGTCGTGTTCTTCCACTATGTGTGTTGAAATTTGTAGCGTACCTTCATTTTTACCATCGCCAGTACCTATACTAGATGTACCAGCAAATAACAATAGTATTAAAACTGCATGTATTACAAATGATTCTATCGAGCTTCGGAACATATCTATTCAGCGACTATTTGTGTTTGCAAATTAATTTTTTCAAACCCAATACTTTGTAATGTAGTCATTAATGACGCAAACGATTGTATATCAGCCTCTTTATCTGCACGAACAGTTATCTGCGTATCTAATGATAATGCTTTAAGCGTATTGCTTAACTGTTCTAGCGTGTGCGGTGTTGCTTCATAATAGACAGTACCCTCCATAGATAAATCTATAACAACACTTTCAATAGGCGAGTTAGATGCGCTAACTTCTGGTAAATCTATTGGTATAGCACCAGTTGATATAAATGTTGCAGTAGCAAGTACAATAACCAACAATACAAGCATAATATCAATAAAGGGGACAACATTCATCGAGTCAAAGCTTTTTTCTCTCATATCATCACCTATTTATTTTCGTTAGCAAGTTTAATATCGGATTCTTTAATTAATAACAACTCTGTAACCTTACGTACAAGCATATTGTATAAAACTGTTGCCGGTATAGCAGTAAGTAACCCAGCAGCTGTTGCTTTTAATGCAAGTGCTAAACCTGTCATAATTGCGTTAACATTTGTAGCACCACCTTCACCCATTACGTAAAATGTGTACATGATACCAACAACAGTACCTAGTAACCCAACGTATGGGGCGTTACTACCTACAGATGCAACAATATATAAGCGCTTAGTTAAAGCAACTTCGTACAATTCTATAGTTTTATATTCGCTAGGGTTTATATCTTTGTAAAACCTAAAACGCTCTATTGTAATGGCTACAGCAACAAAACTCATGATGATTAATATTCCTATAACGCCGTAATCTACTAAACCTGCCATATTCATAACAATGCTACCTCATTTTCTTAAATTTATTAATATTTAACAACACTACAACAATCAAGGAATAAATACCACCAATTAATATAGAAACAACCTCGCCTATTGTAGCTTTTCTACGCATAATTGCTACATAACCGATAGATAATATTATTGAAAAAATAATTGCATATGTTAAGTTGCTGCTAATAGTTAAAATTGGCAACCCATTCGCTGTATATCTATTATGGCTTATAACAAAAGGGAAAAGCGAATCATAAATTGTTTTATTTAAACCAGAAATACGTTTTTCCTCATCGTGTGCCACTTTATCAACAGGCTTTAGAGCTAAATCTGAAACAAATAACGTATCTGTGTTGCCATCTCTCAATGTAACAGTAATATTTTGTAAATCAGATTGATACAATATAAAATGTTTCTTTGGATTGTAGCCTTCAACATACACTTTATCTAATCTATAATCTTCTGTGCTAATCCTATATATCGTGCCATTATCAGTAACTAAAAGCCCATAATATGGAAAATGGCTCTCACTTACAATAATATAAGCAATACTATCATCTGGAGCTATTGCGTTAACAATTTTTGGTTGCCCTTCAACTTGGTACATATGGTACAATTTATTATTAGCATCTACCACGAAATAGCCAAAGTCGAACGGTTTTCTTGTTGTTTCGTTACCTGCAACTATTTTTGGTGGAAATACAAAACCTTTTTCTTTTAACGCATTAGTAAACAATGCCGATTTTTCTTCTTCAACAGTGTTAGTGATAGTTGAGATAAATTCCATCCTATCGCTCATTCTAAAGACTTCATCAGGCATTGGAATATCTGCCGTATTACCAGCGCTTTCAAATAGCGGATAAAGTTTTATACGCGCATTTGTTGAGTAGTCTATATCATCAGCAGATATACGTATAAAATCTGATGCCCTTCTTATAGACATAGCATCAATCAATTCGCCATTGACAGTTTCAGGCACTTCGCCCCATAATTCAAGGTTGCTATAATACAAAAATGGTAGCAACTTCATATATTCTCTTTCGCTATACTCATTTCCTGCGAAATCATGATACGTTCTCTTGTTTTTGTTATTCATTTGCATGTAGACAAAGTCATGTATAATAGGAGAATATCTTACAAATTTGAAATTAGTCGACTTGCTAAATGTTGTATTATATAAGCTTGGCAATACATTAGCAAAGCCTACAACAGCAACAATAATAATTAAGTATTTTGATATTAATTTCATTTATTCCCCCATCCTAAATCTTAACGCTGGATAATAAAAAATAAGCATGTAAACAACTGCGATAAAAGCAACTATTAACATATAAATATTTTCTGGATAAAACATCCTAAACTCTATAAGCAATATTGCTTTCGCAAGTATTACACCAAATATACCTTTGTACACCCACGATGGCTCAAGCGTTAAAATAGATGCATATGCATAAACTGTTAATGCTCCCATATACCAGTAAAACATTAATATAAATGTTTGCGAGTATATTTCGCTAGGGAAATAAATACGTGATACGATATACACAGCTAAAGCATCTAGCAACCAAAATATTGTAATTGATATAAAACCAAAAAATAACAAACTAGAAGTCATTTTAAATTCTGTAACTGGTAAATGACAAGATATTCTAAAACGCTTGCTAGCCGTTTCTGAGTAAAATTGCATAATGCCTAACCCAAGCCCTGTTGCTAGTAATAGATTTTTAAAATCGTCAAAATAAATTACATTTTTAGTAATTATAGTTGACCAAACAGTAGTAGCCGATTCTGCAATAAACCAACTGCGTGTTGAAAGTACAAAATATACGACTGCACAGATATGTATGATTGATAAAACAATTAATGTACTTTTAAGTTTAATTCTTTCTTTTAATAATATATTTTTCATAACTCACCAATCACTAATATTTGCCAGTCAATGCAATAAATGCATCTTCAAGGCTTAGTTCATAATTTTCTATATTTTGTTTACCACTTTTTGCTTCAATCCACGAGTTAAACTCTTGTGGAGCAAGCGTCGATACAATTTCGTAACCTTTACTTGTATCAGATATATCTTTAATAATTTCTTCGCCCTCTAATGATGACAAGTTTTTATCTGTAGCAATCCTATAACCATAAAAGCCTTGCTTTAATTCATTTAAAGGAGCAGAGCGAAGCACATTACCTTTATTGATAATAACAGCATCATCAACAAATCGCTCTAAGTCTTGTATAATGTGCGTAGTAACAAGTATTGTTTTATTATATTCTTTAACGTACATGTTTAAATGGTCTAAAAATAGGCGTCTATAACCAGCATCAAGCCCCATAGAAAAATCATCAAGTAATAAGACATCTGCATTTTGTGCCATAAGTGTTGCAAGCACTACTTGTGAGCGTTGCCCACAAGACATATTGCCGACTTTATGGCTTCGCTTTAACCCTAGTTTAGTCATGAGCATGTTAAACATCTTGCTATCCCAATCAGGATAAAACGATTTATAAAACTCCTCTGTTTGCCCAATATTCATGAAGTTATAAGCAAGATGCCCTTCATGCAGTAATGCAATTTTAGTTTTTGCTTTGTTTGATAAATTGTGCGATTCTTCACCAAGCACTAAACATTTGCCACTAAGCGGACGTAAAAAGCCCATCATGATATTAATTGTTGTAGTTTTGCCAGCACCATTTTTACCAAGTAAACCAAAGATTTTACCACGCTCTACACTAAAGTTTATGCCATGCAAAACTTTATTTTTACCGTAGGCGTGTTCCAAATTTGATACTTCAATAATCTTAGAACTCATAAGTTGCCCCTAACCATAGTTGTGTACCTAGCTCGTATGAACTAATTGAGCTAGATGTATCTATTTCATTTTTTGTATTAAATAAGTTGTTGACTTCTGCTGTTATACTAAGTTGATGCCCCCAAAAAAATGGTTGACGCCATTCAATAGCAACATCTACTGTAATGTTTGGCTTGTATTCAACTGTTTCGTAAGCTGGTATAGAATTAAATGTTGGTGCACCTGTAACAGGGTCATTTGGTCCTGTACCAGTAACGTATGAGTCCTCTAACAAAGCATTTTCCCTATAACCGCTAGTAAACTTTACATTTGTTGAAAAGTATAAATGCTTAAAAAAGTTACCAACGTAACCAACATTAATAACAAAAGGTCTATTATAGTTATCTTCTGGTAGTTGGTATGCTTTTATAACTTCGCCATTGAACAATACATCATTTTCTAAATCTTCTAGGTCGTACGAGTCGTCGTATGTGTCGTTAGATGATGATGATTGTTGCCATGAACCATTTATCATAACGTAATGCTTTTCCCATGCCCTGCTCCACTTTGCTTGAATAGAGCGATAGCGAGATGTGCCATTATTGTTAAGCTTATAGTTTATATCACCATTCGAGTCTACAAACCTTTCGTTAGCAAATATATCTTTACCAAACCTTTCGATATATTTAACATTGAAGATACCGCCTAAAACTTCTTGGTCGATACTTGCGAGCAGTTCATCTGTGTATGGTGTTTTTAGCGAGTCGAAGTTATATTCAACGTTAGCATCTGATGCTGTCAATGTCCAATCTTGCACAATGTTGTTAGTTGTCCATCTTGATTCTGTGTAGCCCGGCTCACGCCCCTCACGCAATTTATACGTAAGCAACGCAGATGAATAATATCTATTGTAACCAACTGTTAGCACAGTAAATAAGTTATCAAAAATATCGTATCTAAGCTCTGTTCTAGGCGATACATTGACGTTACTCAAGTAATCGTCATATCCAACACGAGCACCAACACGCAAGTCAAGACGCCATATATCATATTTATCTTCAACATATAATGATATTTTATTTAGTGATGCAGAAGTGTCAGATTCTGGCGTAACTTCCCTAGTATGAAAGTATTGGTCACCATCAATACAACCACCTTGCCCACCACAAACTATATCGATAGACTGAACTGCATCTTGATAAATGTATGCGTCTTCAATCCTATTTTCTCTACCAAATACAAAGTCGTAATCTAAACCGTAACTAATTGTGTGCATACCATAAAATTCAATATCATCATGCACATTATCAGCACTAACGTTGACAGTTTGTTCGTATTTATCTATGCTACCCCAAGCACCCTCGTTACTAGATGATGTATCGCTAACATACTGCCCCCATGGTTTATGTTGGCTTTGTAACCATGGGAAAAATTCGTTAGGAGCGTTACGGCTATTTTCGTTGTATGTGTAGTTTAAGCTAGCGTTGAACACGCCACCTAAGCCCGTTTCACGAGTATAGCCCGCTTGAGCAAACCAACCGCCAGAGTTTATTGTAAATTCGCTATTTTCTGTATTGATTATGTAATGCCTGCTATAGCTAGGTGCGTAGCTAACAGTAGCATCAATATAGTTTAAACCATCAATGTTATATGAATTTTTTATTAAAAAAGTTTCCGATTGCCTAGTTTCAGAGCGAAATCCGTCTAAAAATGTTTGCGGTATAACAGAATCTGCGCGATTATAACTGATTAAAGCAGCCCAATCGTCTAATATAGGGATATTTAGCGATGCAGTATAAAAGTTTTTAAAGAATTGTGGCTTTTCTGTAACCCCTTCATCTAGGTGAAAATATGTAAAGTATGAGTTAGTATTTCTGTATGAAACAGAGCCCGCAAACTCGTTATCTGGTCGTTTTGTCTTTACATCAACAACACCGCCAGTAAATCCATCATATTTTGTAGGAACGTTACTATCGTAAACAGTAATATCTTCAATAATCCATGAATCAACAGAAAACTTTTGAGCATTACCAGTAACTTCTGTAGTTGAGTATGGGTTATCTGACGCTGGATCAAGCAAGCTAGAGTTACTAATCCCGTCGATTACAAATAAGTTCTCGTAAGCCTTACCACCAGAAATAGAAATCTCTGCTGGTGCAATTTCGCCTGCGTTTTCTGCCCCTCTATATTCTTCATCAAATTGTATAGATGGTACAGCTCGTAACAAATCAGTAACACCACCGTTACCTTTAGGAGCATTTTCAATATAGACACGTGGTAAAACTGTTCTACCAACGTCATTATCATTTAATATTTCGTCAGTAATTTCCATATCTTCAAGCTCATAAAAATCATCGCCAGAATAAAAATCACTAGCGTTGTCGTTATAGAATGATGAATTATCAAAAGTGATGTTATTACTATTTGATGTATTGTCGATTGTTGAATTATCTGTAGAAATGTTATCTGACATAGCATTATCAATATTCTGAGCATATGAAATTATTGTAGAATTTAGTAATATAACGCAAAACAATACTGCCCTACTGTACGATTTATAATTAACCATGTCCCTAAAAATCTCCTCTACATCCCTATGTTCTATGCGTTAGTAAAGTTATCATGGGCTAACCTACTTGTCAAGTAAAAGAGTTACTATTATCTAACTAAAAAAGGGCTACCGAAGTAGCCCTCTATAAATCAAATTGTACTATTTGCACTAATTCACAGGATTAGCAAAGAATGGTGTATAATCCTCTTCGTTAAGAATTCCGTCACCATCAATATCAGTATCAAGTTCCAAGCCTGATGCAGTGATTTGCTCTTGTGTAGCAAATGGTAGGAAGAAATCTGGTTTACCATCTTTATCAGTATCACTAAATGCTATCGGGCTATCTTCAAAATCATCTTGCCCAGCAAGCGTTGCGGCAATTATTTCAATAGCATCATTAAAGTTGCTTTCATCCGCAGAAAATAACTCCACAGCTTTTGAGTATGCTTCATTTGGTAATCCAAGCTCTGCTAATGTTGTAATGATACTATTAATATATTCTTCATTTTTATCTTCGTCAGTAACACCTGTTAATGCTTCAATTTTTTCTTGCAATTCTGCAACAACTTCTTTAGCCTTGTTCATATTTCCTAGTAACGAATAGTTAATAGAAATTGCACTATATGCATCGCCCAAATCTCCCACATCTGTTATATTAGTAGCTTCTAATAGTGCTTTACCAAGCTCTTGTTCCGACTCTATCATCATATCTCTATAATAATAATCAGATGCAATACCAATATAAAACTCTGTAGTCACATCTGGAGTTACTCCAGCCAAATTAGGCACATTGGTATCAAGTGCTTTCTGGAAAGTTGCTTCTGATTTTAAAGTATCCCCAACTAACTTGTAATAATATGCTAAGTACGAGTATGCAGTTGCTTGATTAAGCGAAGCATTGCCATTATCTACGAATTTTGTTGCATTATCAAGAGTATTAACTGCTCCTACCATATCGTTATAAGCAATATACATATCTGCAATTCGTAAATATCCATTGACAAATCCATACCTTTCATCAAAACGGTCCATTCCACCACTACTAAAAATAACACCACTTATAGTACTAAATGAGTTATTATCAAACTGATCATTATTAACATAATCATTTAAGAATACAAGATTATACTCAAGTGCTTTTTTGCCTTCTGCTCGCTGGGCGTCTGTACCTAATAAAAGTCTTGATGCTATCCCATGACTACTAGCACTAGTGTATGTCAACATATTTGTATACCAATATGCTCCCCTCATGTAATTAGTATCTGTACTATTATCAAGAACAATATATTCTTCTAAAAATTGTTCTGTTTTATCCCAACCTTCAATTAATGAAATAATTATTGAACTTTGAGTTAATGCACTCCTTGTGTTAGAATGAGTAGTTATTGATTGTATACTATCAATATCACCAAAAAGCGTTTCAAATTCTGTGGTTAAATTATCATAACCATTCTTTAAATACAAAGCGGACGACATCTCATCAAAAGTACCTTGTTGGTTCGTTGCTGTAGTTAAAGTTTTTCGTTTAGAGTCAGCAATATCAGTATATTTTAACGCATCAGCTTTCTTTGTAGCGTCATTAATATAATGTAGTGCTATTGCAGCACCACTTTTAGCAAGTGAAGCATAATTTTGTCCTATTGTAGCATCAAGACCACCCTCCACGTCTTCATAATCAATAGCTTCTTCATACTGTGTATCTAAACGAGCTAATGCTGTTTCATACTCACCAGCAGCAATCAATTCTTCAACTCCATCTCTATAACCATTATAAATACGTGCTAAAAATGTTGCTTGAGTTGGATTTACTGTCACAGACAAAGATGGCAAAATATCTGTTTTTAATAAACTGATAATTGCCTCTGCTTTAGCTACTTCATCCACATCAAGCATAGCTTGAACTAAAGCCACATAATCATCTGCATAACTATTTAGACTACTTGAACTTGCTGTTTGTATAGATTCTACCATAGATTCAAATATTTCATTTGACATATCATAGTATTTGATTGATGCAGGTTTATCATATCCAGCAACAATCTTACCAATTTCATATAACGCAACTGCCCTGTTTTGCGTACCACGAATTAATGCTTCTGCAAAGTTTGCTGCAAGTTCATGTAGACCATACGTTGCATACGCTTTAATCACTTCTGCATATATTGCATCAAGTATGCTATCATCATCTGTATTATTCACTATTGATAACGCTTTTTGGGTGTTACTAATATCAGATTTAAAGTAGTAATCTGCAAGTACAGAGCTATTATTAGCTAACGGAGTTGCTAATGGTGTGCTTGCAATATAAACTTTTGCTAAGAATGGAATGTCTAATATTGCAGATATATCTGCTATCGCTTGGCTCTCAGCAGTTAAATTAGCTAATTCAGCATTAAATGATGTCACGTTATCATAGTTTGTATAATCACCATAAAAAGCATTATTCGCAACTAAGTTATCTATAATTGAACTTAATATTTCTTTATCAGCTGGGATAGTTTTCATTGTAAGCATTTCTAGCCTATCTATCAAGCTATTAACATTATTTGTATAATTATCCGATGGCATAGCTGGTGATGTTGGATAATTCGCTAAAGATGTAGTAGCAATACTATTAATCAATATTAAACGGTTATTGTTAGCAACTTCTTCAATGCCTGCCTCAACATTAGTAAAATCTACAGTTGCCATGCTAGCAACTAAGGCTTTCATATCAGCAGCTGCAGCTGCATTACCTGCATAAATAGCATCAATAACCGTATCTGACATTAAAGCAGAACCCATATTAGCCATTACTGCACCAATAACTTGTTGCACAGTGACACCATCTAATAATAGGTTAGAGATATAATACGACAACTTAAAAACATCTGCATTTTCCATCGGGTTAGCAGTTAAATTGTCGGCACTAATACCTAAGAAAGCACTAACCATTGCAGGAGTAGCACCCGACGCTTGAGCTATAGAAACTATTGTTGTTACAGGTGTAACCATTATATTATAATTACCGTCAGCATCAGCAGTAAATAAACTTAACGGAGCAGAAAACTGAATACCCAAAAAGCTAGTCGCTAGCATAGTATCTACACCGCCAAAACTTCTAACTTGGTAGCCCGTTGTATCAACGCTCTTATCTACATTAAAAGTGAATGAACCATCTGCATTACTAAACGCAACACATGGCTGGTTGCCAAAAGTACCGCAAACACTTGCTTGAATACTATCGTTATCTACAAGTTCCAGTCTTGCACCTTCAATAGCAGGGTCTATCAACATACCCTCAATAGCTATCGTGTCGACTGGTTGCACACTACTCCCACCGCTATTACTGGTATCATCACTACTACAGCTTGCTAACACAACAGCAAAGCCACAAAATAACAATAACTTTCTAATGTTCATATATGAACCTCCTTAAATATTACAAATTTACTACATTGTTAGCATGTTCTAACTATGATGTCAATAAAAAAGTTAGAAGTTGCTAACTATCCATTTCGCTATTAAATATTCAAAAATTTTGTACCTACATTTTTATTAATAATTTGAACTGGTAAGGAAGTTAAGTGTTAGCCTAGCAATCAACATTAGGAAGGAGGCGTTTTTTTACTAGGCTAACAATACATAACTTTTTGGGTGCGATTAACTCGGGTAAATTAATGCACAATATAAAGGAAGTAAGTTTTCGCTAGCTAAAATTATCTACAACTAAGGAAGGAGGAAGTTTATAATTTAACTAGCATGCTATGCTAACTCGGGTTTAATTAACATAACAAAAAAATAAGTCTGTATATCACTAGAACTATCAAATCTTGTGATTGTGATAAACAAGTTTGAACTCAATCAACTCGTCTATCTGATTTAAAGTTAGCATATACTAACTTAGTTGTCAAGCAAAAAAGTTAGTATAATATAACTTTTTTTGTCTTATTAAAAATAAACTTGACAAAACCCTTATAAATATTAGATTATAACTAGAAAACTTTTTGGAGGATTTTATGAATTTTGAGTTTGCACATAACAATATTAACGTATTAGACTTAGATAAGTCGCTAAAATTTTATCATGATGCGTTAGGGTTGAAAGTTACAAGAGAATATAAAACTGATAATTTTACATTAGTTTACTTAGGTGATGATAAAACTAGCCACTTGCTTGAGCTAACTTGGCTAAAGAATAGAACTGAGCCATATAACCTTGGCGATAACGAAATACATATTGCGTTCCGCACAAACGATTACGATGGCGCATATAAAAAACATAAAGAAATGGACGTTATCTGCTATGATAACCCAACTATGGGTATTTATTTCATAGCTGATCCAGACGGGTATTGGCTCGAAATCATCCCAGAAAAAATGTAACCCTATTTTTTTGCCCTAAATAGCATTATTGCTGTGTTATTCCTCGAATAGCTAACTCTATTACTATCTAGGGTAAAACTTAAAAATTGCTTGCATTAACATTATTTATAACATACACTATGTAAATTAAAAATAGAGGTGTTATTAATATGGATAAATTCTTAATGTATTTATTACCGCTGATTATGCTAGCTTCTTTTGTGGTAGTGCCTAGCATTATTACTAAAATCACTAACGTTAGCCTAGCTAACAAAATTATAATATATTCTGTCTATATCGGCGTACTCGTGCTATTTATAGTGTTACTTTCTATCAAAAACCACTTTGCAGTTGGCTCGCTATTTACTTACATCATTTATTTTGTAAGTGCGTTAGTAGTTGTACAAGCATTTGCTGGTGTTCTAGGCTATATATATTTAATACTAAAACTATTTAATATCAATATACCATACCCATTAATCACAATTTTTGGCGTATCAGCAGTTGTCGCACTATTTGCATTATATAATGGAACACAAATCAAAACGAAAGAAGTTACTATCAAGATGGACAACTTATCAAGCGATGTTACAATTATGCACCTTCCAGATATTCATCTTGGGCATTATAACAGGGCAAAATATCTACAACGCATAGTTGATATTAGCAATAGCTATTCGCCAGATATAGTTTTACTAAACGGCGATTTGTTTGAAGAAAACTATAGCAATCAACCATACGTTAAGGATATTTTATCACAATTTACTGGCGAAGTTATTTTCACACAAGGCAACCATGAATTGTACGTTAATTATGACGAAATAAAACAAGTTGTTAATGAGCTTGGATTTAAACATCTTGAAAACGAGAGTTATAACACGCACGGTTTACAGTTAGTCGGTGTAGATTACCTAGATGCAGATGCAAAATCTGTTGGTGGGCATCCTAGTCCAGCCGATTTTTACTTATCGGAGTTCCTTGCTACAATATCGCTTGATAACACAACGCCATCAATTTTGGTTCACCATACGCCTGTAGGTGCAAAATATGTTGCTGCTGCTGGGTTTGACTTAACAGTATCAGGGCATACGCACGGCGGCGGGCAAATGTGGCCAGCAACTCTAGTGGGTAATTTTATGTTTGATTATAACAAAGGCTTACACGAATACGAAAATCTAAAAATATACATTTCAGAGGGTGCTGGCAAATTTGGTGTACCAGCAAGGCTTGGCACAAGTAACGAAATAAACGTAATAAGGCTAACTAAATAATTTAACAAAAAAGTGCAAGGCTATTTAACCTTGCACTATAATTATATGAT
>CAYJIW010000024.1:0-22185 GCA_964370335.1 uncultured Deferribacteraceae bacterium | reverse complement strand
ATATTTTTTATATCAACTTTCAAAGGGCAGCGCAACAACCAGAACAGCAGCAAATTATGGCAACACTAGTGCATGAACTACAACACATGTTACTGTTTGATGAAAGGTATAGAGCAGTTCAATCAAAAAAGGTTAGCACAATACCTAATGATACATGGTTTAATGAAGGTTTATCTATGCTTAGCGAAGTTATTAGTGGCTACGATGTATCTAGCGATGTAGGTGTATTCCTAAGAAATAGTGATGTGCTTTCACTAACAAATTGGTCTGAGGCGAACTACGGCTACAGTGCAGCTTTCTTAACATATTTATATGATAGGTTTGATAATACTACATTTATACGCAATGTGTATGATAATGCACTTGGTGGAACACAAGCTGTTGAAAGAGCTACTGGTTTAAAGTTTAACGATATTTTTGCAGACTTTATGGTAACTATGGTAAATGCTTCGCCACCAAATACATCAAGTGATAAAAAGTTTAGCATAAACTCTATTGATATTAGTGCTGGCTTAACATATACGACACTTGGCAATAATGAGATACCCGCTGATGAAGTTAGAGGTTTTTATTCATCATTTTTACCTTATTCGCTTGTTCCTGTCTTTTGGCAAGGCGATATTAGTAGCATTAGTGCTGATAATATTTCTGGCATTGCGTTCCCGAACAACTTGGCTATAAAAAAACAGTAATTAAAACAATTGTTATTTGATATAAATATTTTAGGGGAGTATAAAAGCTCCCCTATTAAATTATATAATTATTGACATATAGGTTGACTTACTATACGTTAAGATGTATTAACACTTTAATAACAATAATATTAACGGAGGAAATTATGAAATTATTAAAACTATCGCTATTAGCGATGGTGCTTGCATTCACTTTTGCATGTGCAGATGATGAAGCATCAGAATTTAACAGTAACAAACCAACTGCATCTGTCACGAAAGGCGGTATGTCATATGACATTAACCAAACTATTGTGTTTAACTCTAGCACAGTTGCAGAAGAAGCAAACAGAACTGTACTAAAAATTAACTCTACGGCTGAAAGTGGGCTTAAAGTAATTGAGGTTGTCTTATCATCAGAGCAATCTCGTGGACAAGAATTGTTTGAAACCCTAAACCCATTAAATTTATTTAATCCCGCATTAGCTAGTGGCGTATCTCAGCTAAAGCTTTTATTACCACAAGCTGTTGTTGGTGCACATTCAGTAGATATAGATTTAAGCTTTTTTGCTGACTTCTATATTGCTATGATTGATGCTAGTGATAATGTAACACTCGATTTTACTATAACTGATGCTAATGGAACAACAACACAGTCAGTAGTTGTCAATGTTATCCCTGACTTATTTGTAAGTGATCCATCAGCTATAATTACTGTTTCAAATAGTACTAGCGATAATATTAGTGTGGATAACTTAACATTAGAACAACTTACTACAGACAACATAACTGTAAATATCGTAAGCGATAATGACACTCTAAAAATTAATACTATGGGTATGATGATTGTAACTGATAACGCTACTGCAACAAATGTTATTTCAAACTTTTTTGCTAATAATATTTCAAATAGTGCTAGCATGTTTACAATTGTAGGTGGTTTTAGCCTTTTTGATACTGCAGTATTAAATAATCTTGGTATAACGTTGCCAGATGGGGCTAATAACAGCACGGAATTTGAATTTGTTCTCAATCCGTTAATCACAGCACTTTTAGATGTTGTTGCTGACTATGACCCAAATATTGTAGTTTCACAATTTGAACTCTTGATTATGAGCGGCAATTCGTTCTCAACATCTGAAAACAAATCATTTATTTTAAATATTGAAAGACCTATTAATATTAATTTCTTTGATATTGACGGCGCTAACGCTACGAGTGATACTTTGTCACCAGCAGAGCTAACCACTAGCACTATAGAAGCAATTGCAACAACTGTGCATGATACTACAAATATAAATTATGCAACACTATCTGTTACCACAGACAACTCCACAGCAAACACTGCTATTAATAATTATATACGTGACAACAGCAATAATGGTGGATATTCTCCAAATGAAATTGATTTGTTTGATAGCCTACTAATAAGTAACCTTGGTGTAACACTAACAAATGTAATTAAAGGAAGTAATTATATAGAGTTTGACATGAACCCTATACTTGTGAAACTACTAGATATAGTAGCAGCTGATGATCCATCGACAGTAGTTAGTAGCTTTACACTGACATTAGATGTTGGTGCTTCAGACAATTCAATCGACAGTAAAGAATTTACATTAAATATTAGTCGACTTTTATAATAGCTATTAGTTATTGATATTTTAGGGGAGTATGAAAGCTCCCCTTGTTTTTTATGAGGGTTTATGAAAGTATTAAAATCATTATTACTTATATATTTATTAGCGTTTATAGTTGCTTGTGCAGATGATGAACAGATACAACAAGTGCAAGTTTTGCCTCTGTGTGATAATATGTCAGATTATATTAATGCAGATAATAGCACGCCTATAATTTCATTAATGAGAAACGGCATGAATATTGGGTTTAATAATGAAATAACATTTGACACAACTGCTATTGAAGCTAGCGATAATTATACATTAAGGCTATCATCTAGTGCTGTTTGTGGCATACGCAATGCGAATATATCCTTATCTGCAAGGTATGATTTACAAACTAATCTGCTACTTACCCTATTAGGCACTATAGACATTGCAAATGCAGAGGGTAGCTTTCATGAGCCTACAATATCACAAGCTATTCCGCACTATAATAGCATTAAAGGTAGTACAACAGTAGATATATCACTTGTTGGTATTGCAAGTGTAATAGCTAGCTTGCTAAAAGAAGATACAAAAATACAAATCGAACTAGAACTTGTTGATAATAACAGTGCTAACATCATATACTTAGAAACCGATATAATAGTCGAAGAACTACCTATATCTACAACTATTTATTAAATTTTTAAATTGTAATTTTTCATATTATATAGTACATTAAATATATAAACTAAGGACTGGAGAGAAAAATGAAACATTTAAAGCTTTTACTACTAGCATTTGTGGTAGCATTCACATTTGCATGTGCTGACGATGGCACAAATTCTAGTGACAACACAACAACTGGTGGTAACCCACCAACATTAACGCTTGATAAAGCTGGTGTAGATGTTGGTTTTGATAACCCAATTAGTATTGAAAAAGATGACATTACATTACCTAGTGAACAGTATGCAATCAACTTAAAATCTACTGCTACAGGTGGCATAAGTAACTTGTTTGTTACTATTAGGTCTGATAATGAATCATTAGAGCAAATTATTACTACATTAGAAAAAGGCCAAGGACATATTGACTTAACAGATGAATCAATTGCAAGTGCATTACAGTTCCTTCAAATTACTTTGCCAACTATCAAAGGTTCAAATGATGATATTCAGATTATTGTTAATCAATTATTAGGCATATTTGTGTCTAACATAGTTGAAGATACAGAAATTACTATGGCTATGCGTTTAGTAGATGCTAATGGCGAAGCTAGCGAAACATTGACTACAAATATAACTGTTACACCTGTTATACCAGCTCCTGTAATGTCACTTTCTAAAGCTGGCGTACCTGCTGATTTTACAAATGAAATTACAGTTGGTAGAAATGACCTTGGGCTACCAGCTGAACAGTATTCAATCAATTTAAAATCTACTGCTACTGGTGGTATAACTAACATGTTTACTACAATAACAACTGATAATACAACATTAAATAACTCTCTTGCAGGTGTACTAGGTAATACTCCGCTTGACTTAGCAAATGATACCGTTATTGCTGCATTACAAGCGTTAGGAGTTACATTACCAACTATTGCTGGTGAAGATAACGTTACTTTAAGTGTTAATACATTATTAGGGTTGCTATCTAACATGATAGTTGAAAGCACAAAAGTAACTATGGCATTAAGCTTAGTTGATGCAAACAGTTCAGATAATGAAACATTAGTTATGAATATAACTGTACCAGTTATTAGTAGTGATGCACCAGTTATATCACTTTCTAAAGCTGGCACACCTGCTGATTTTGCAAATGAAATTACACTTAGTAAAGACGATATTAGGACACAAAGTGAGCAATATTTACTTAACTTAAAATCTACTGCTACTGATGGCATAACTGACGTGAATATTGGCATATCAACTGACAATACAACATTAAATACTACTCTTGCGGCATACAGTTCACTTGACTTGACAGATAGTACAAACCTTGTCGTAGCGGGCTTAATCTCTGACAGCATTATACAAGCAAATATTGCTGGTGCAACTGACAGTACTATATTTGTAAATGGATTATTAAACAAGCTTAAAGATTCTATAGTAACAGATACTAAAATAACTATAACATTAAGTTTAGAAGATGCTAACGGTACTGATAGTGAAACATTGGTTATAAATATTACTGTACCTGTTGCTGGCAACCCACCAGTAATATCAATGTCACGTAATAACACAAATGTATCTTTATCATCTGGTGCAACAGTTATCTATGAAGCTCCAGATATTACTAGTAGTGATTACACAGTGAATTTAGCGTCAAATGCCACAGACGGAATTACTAATTTTCATCTTACTTTAGCGTCAACAGATGCAACTTTAAGTGGTGTATTTTCTGGGTTTGGCACATTTGATTTAGCAAATATTGATCCTAATGCAGCATTAGTTGCGGGTCAACTAGTTCCGAACTATGCTTCAATAGATGGTGGCAGTGACGTTAATATATCTCTTAATACTTTGGTAGGCAACTTATTATCAGCATTAAGTGATTCATTCACATCATCACTTTTAGGCTTACCTGCACCTTATACAGTAACAGCTGATACGCCTATTACAATAACTATGACACTCGTTGATGCCAACGGCTCATCACCGCAAGAAACACTTGCAATAACGATTGATGTACCTTAATTAAAATAGGAGATAAACTATGAAACTTTTAAAATTATCATTAATAGCACTCGTACTTGCATTCACATTTGCATGTGCAGATGAAGAGACTAACCCACCTACTATGTCTTTATCAGTTGGTGGAAAAGCTGTTAATATGAATGAGCCAGTTGCTTTCAACTCATACACAGTTGCAAACCCAGACAATAAAACAATAGTAACCTTTAGCTCTAGCGCTGATGGTGGAATAAGTTCACTAACAGCTGTTGGCACAGCAGAAGAAGACCCATATCTAAATGTTGTATTTACACTTTTTGGTGAAATAAGCCTTACAGACCCTAAATATAATGGTCAATTCGACTTTTTTCTACCTGTGCTTGTGCCAAACATGTCAAGTGTTAAAAATTCATCTAGTTTTAACCTAGATTTAAGCTACATTGCTGAGCTGATGTTTACAGATCCAGATCGCAATGCAGACAACATGACACTAGAATTTACAGTATCAGATGCAAACGGTACTGCTAAACAATTATTCACATTTGATATTACGGATAATGCTACATCGGATACATATAGTGCATCATTTATTGTGGAGAAAAATAGCACAACTATCATATCATCATACATTACTGATAATATCACGTATGACAACTTTACATCTGGCAAAGCAGAACATACATATACAGTAGCAATAGATGGCGAACCAACAGGAACGGATAGACCTATAAACTATCTTATGTTGAATATTAGCTCAGATAATGAAACATTTGAGATATTTAGTCTTAAATACACAAAAAGTATTGGCGCTTTTTTAGGCGGTATAGGTTATTTAGGCATTGATTTATTTGATACTAAGTTATTAGAAGAATTAGGCATTGACATGATAGCAGAAAGAGGAACTACAACACCTATCGAATTAAACATTAATGATATTGCTAAAAAAGTGATTGATAAAATTGCACAAGATGCAGGTGTAAGTGTAAGTGAATTTGCAATGACTACATTAATGTTTGATATCCACGCAGGTAACGCAATGGAAAATGCTTCTACACAGGAAATTAAAATTGACCTGCGAGACCCAGCTCCATTACCATAACTTATATAGGGCATAGCACAATATGCCCTACACGATAAATACCTTATAGGAGTAATTAAAATGAAATTTTTAAAATTATCATTAATAGCACTCGTACTTGCATTTACATTTGCATGTGCAGATGACACAGAAGAAAATACAGATGCACCTGTATTATCACTTACAAAAAATGGTGCAAACACTAGCTTTAACCAAACATTTGAGTTTAACTCTAAAACAGTTGCAGATGTTGACCAAGAACTTATACTAAATATTAAATCAACAGCAGTTGGTGGTGTTCAATCACTAATGGTTGATATGTGGTCTGACAACGAAAGTTTACAAGAAGAATTTGACTTAGTAACTCCGCTAGATTTAGCTGATATTAATTATAATGAACTTATATTTGTTATATATGCATTGCTACCAGAAGCATTACAACTTAAACATGCTAGCAATGTAAGTGTAAATTTAAGCGATTTGGTAGATAATGCTTTTGCAGTCATTAGTGATAACTTACCTCTTGTTACAGACAATACCTCAAACGATAATGTTACATTAGGTTTTACGCTTGTAGATGCAAATGGAACTACTAAACAAACACTAAATGTAAACATGGTATTAGATAACACAACATTAGCGACTGCTAATATAGGTTTCTATGATATTGATGGCAGTGGCTATATGGGTTATGCTCAACTAACAATGGAGCAGCTTACATCTGGTAACACGCAATATGATGTTGATGCCATTATCACAGGTGCTACACCAACTACTAAAATAAATAGGGCATATATTTCTATCGTAGCTAATAGTGCTGATGGCTCACCAATAGTAAATAATATTGTTACAAGTTATTATACAAATAAATATCTTGTGCATGGTATAGATTTATTTGATGCAAATGTAATGTCAGATCTTGGCTTAACACCTGAAGTTAAAGGCACAACAGACACAATTAGGTTTAATATTAACGAGCTGATTATTGCATTATTAGCTAAAGTGAAAGAAGCTGGCTATCAAGATGAGATAGACAATATAGAGGCATTTAATATTTCCATTAGCAGCGGAAATACTCTACATAATGTCACAGGAAATCAACTTACAATAAGTCCTGCACCACAACCTCAATAACTAAATATATTATGGGCATAGCAATATGCCCTAATTTTTACACAAGGTAGATATGAAACATTTAAAATTACTATTATTATCTTTTGCGTTGTTGTTTTCGTATTCGTGTTCTGATTTGTTATTAGCACTAGATAACGCAACATTAGATAACGAAACAATTATTACAGATAGCGAGCTAGCAACATTCACTCTAAATCAAAACGACACTCAAGTCAGTTTTGATAGTGACATTACATTCATTATTGATAATGATACTAAACTTGATAATTATACAATAGATGTATCATCTACCGCCATAGGTGGTGTAAAAAACTTATATATGACAGCTACCTCTACTAACAGGGGGCTAAAAAACTTGTTAGCTGGTATCGGCACGCACGATTTAGCAAACCTTGACACTAATACACCGCAATCAATCTTGATATCTAACCTTATACCAAACCATGCAGATATTAAAGGTGCTAACAATGTTACAGTATCTATCAATAAGTTTATTGAATTTGCTGCGCCTACACTTACAAAAAATGTTGATATAATTGTAGACTTTTTATTGATTGATGAAAATGGCAGAGTATCTGAAACTTTTGAAGCGTTTATGATAGCTGTTCCGTCTTTATTCTTACTAAATAACGGTGTAGATGTTGGATTTTTCGACCCTATTACATTCGACCTCTCAAGCGATAACAACACTGATAACTATACGTTGAATATGGGGTCTATCACAGATGAAGGTATTAAAAATGTATTCATAGAAATGACATCTAATAACGAAAATATTAATAACGTAGTTGGCGGTCTTGGCAAGGTTGATATTGCAAATATTACTGACCCATTATTATCAATCGTTTTATCGTCGCTTATACCAAACCATGCCGACATTAAAGGTAGCGATAATATTAGCATACCGCTAAGTAATATTGTAAATGCGCTAAGTAGTAACGTTGTTGATAATGTAACACTTAATATACATATCGAAGTTGTTGACTCTATGGGTTCTAATATAGATACGCTATACACTGTATTAAGAAAAAGTACGCCACCAGTAGTTAAATCGCCACCTACATTAACTTTAAATCAAGATGGTGTTGATATCGGGTTTACTAATTCTGTTATGTACAATATAGACGATATTGATACAGCAGACAACTATACATTAAGCCTATCATCTAGTGATGAAAATGGCATAACAAACTTTAACTTAACTATTACTGATGATTCAAACAATATTATAGATAATAATTCGCTAATAACTAACTATGACTTAATTAATGGTAGAAACAATGTTGATATATCACTTAATAATTTTATTAAAAATTTCATATCGACATATAATATTGAAAACAGTAGCAATCTAATGCTTGATATTGAGCTAGTAGATGCAAACGGTAACGCTACAGAAGAATTATCAATAATATTAACAGCTACCCCACCGCCAATTGTGCCACCTGTATTATCACTATTAAGCAACGGTGTAAATGTCGGCTTCGATAACGTAGTTACATTTGATTTGGACAACTTAGAAACAGCTGATAATTACACATTAAACTTAACATCTAGTGCGCCTGATGGCATTACACGTTTTAATGTATCAATATCATCATCAAATAGTGCCTTAAACGCAATATTTAGCGGTGTAGGTGTTATAGATGTTGCTAACCTTGATGCCTCAAATAGTGCATTAATAGCACCACTAATACCTAACCATGCAGATATAAATGGTAGCGACAATATTAGCATATCACTTAACACTATTATTAATTCACTAGGTTCTAGTATTAATGAAGAAACAACATTAACAATAAATCTAGGTGTGCAAGATGTTAATGGTAGCGATGTTGCAAGTATCGAAGCACTACTAACAGTTGCGCCAGAACCACCAACTATGCAATTACTTCGCAATGGTGCAAATGTGGGGTTTGTAAATAGTGCAACATTCGATATTGATAATATCGACTCACTAGATAATTACACGCTAAACTTATCATCTTTTGATGCTGATGGCATTACAAACCTAAATATTACGATAAAATCAGATAGTTTTGGCAGCCTAGGTAGCCTAAACTCTAGTATAGATTTAGCAAATGTTGGCGATGATGTCGGATTGCAAGATTTTGCAAACGCATTAGTACCAAACTATACAAACATAAAAGGTAGCGATAATATTAGTATATCTGTTACTACGCTAGTAAAGTCGTTAGCCGTTTCTGCAAATATCATTAACGACGCTAACATGACAGTAGATGTTGAACTTGTTGATGCAAGTGGTAGCATATCTGAAACGATATCTATATCACTTACTGCAACGCCACCGCCACCACCGCCTTTACCTGTTATATCGTTACTAGGTAATGGCACAGATATTGGATTTGCCGATAATATTTCGTTTAATACCGGTGACGTATCAGCTGCAGATACTTATGAGCTACAGCTTATATCTAGTGCAAGTGGTGGAATAACGAACTTTTTCATTTCTATGGAGTCATCTGATAAAGATATGAACAATACGTTAAGCGCTATCGGCAATGTAGACTTAGCAAACTTTGATAACTCGTTATTAGAAAGCTTAGTTTTATCGCTAGTGCCAAACTATAAGTCAATCAATGGTAACAGCGATATTAATATACTGATAAATAGTATAATATCTGGCTTAGCCTCAGGCTTAAGTAAAGATGCTTCATTAGTATTAAGCCTAGAGCTTGTTGATGCAAACGGTAGATTGTCGCAAACTTTAAATGTAGATTTAGTTGCACCAGATAGCCCTTATGATAGCAATCCACCAGTGATGACGTTACGTTTTGATGGTGCAGATACTTCGTTTAGTGGATTAAATGTAAACTATAAAGATAAAAAACTAACTAACCATGGTATTCAATATAGCTCTGGCATAGTAAATTTAAGCTCCACTGCGGAAGGCGGTATTAAAGAGTTTATAATCTCTATAGAAACTGAAGATAATACTATTAATAAGTTCTTGGGTATTATAGCTAATGATATTGACTTAGTTGAAAATCCAAATACTTCAATAGTTCCATTGCTAGTACCAAATGCAGGGCTTATTGGTGGCAGTAGCAGTATAGATTTATCTATAAATACAATGATGGCTTGGATGGATAATGAAGTTGATAAGTATAAGCCTTTTTGGGTTAATAATGTCGAAACAGGTATAACAATAAAAATGATTTTAATAGATGATAATGGTCGAGTCGAACATCATCTACAAATAGATATAAAAATGTAGTAACAAGTAGTAGGCAGTATTATGAAATTAGTAAAATTAGTAACTTTAAGCTTTACAATAGCTTTTACATTTGCGTGTACTGACGATACATCGCCAGATGTCTTACTTGATGTCAACGGGTTAAAAGTATATTCGATTGATGCAAATGTTACTAAAATAACAGATTATTCCCAAAATGGCTTGCTTGCTGTTTACTCATATATACCAGAGTCGTACACTTATCAAGCTAAACAAAATGTAAAATCAGTAATCGAAAGGCCTACGATACACACAGTTTCAAAAGTATCACCAAATGATATTCTGCTCGATAACAACTCCGCTTATAACGATATTGCAACAAATAATAGGCTATCCATATTCAACGATTTTAGACAGCAAGAATATAAACTGCTAAACCAACGTGCAAACGAAATGCAACAAGGTGTACAAATGAACATATCGCATAATATTGCACCAAAAGTGTTTAATGTTGGCGATACTTGGAACAATGTTTATGTTGTTGTTGAAAGCCCTGTAAAGCTGATTAATACAGAAGTTGTTTACGTATCAGATAATGTCTACTTCATGCAAGAAGTCGGCAACGGACTGCCTATACTTACACAAGCACAACTTGAGGCATATGCGACCGAGTTTGAATCAAAATACCAATTTATGATTGATACATTTTCAACGCCTAGTGATGTTGATAGCAACGGCAAAATAATCGTTATGTTTACTAAATTTTCTAGTGAGAATTTGCTTGGTTACTTTTATCCTGCTGATAAAACTAGCAAACTTAACTATCAGACATCAAACGAGGCAGATATATTTTATATCAATCTCGATTGGGCAATTGATGATACTAGAAGAAACACTATACTAGGCACACTTGTGCATGAACTACAACACATGTTGCTTTTTGATAAGCGATTAAATAACGGTGTTGCCTATGACAACGACCTTTGGCTAAACGAAGGCTTATCCATGCTTAGCGAACTAATTAATGGATATAATGTTAGCGGCGATATATATGGTTTTCTAGTTAATAGTAGCAATATGTCACTAATCAACTGGAACCAGCAAGTAGTCAGCCATTATGGTTATAGTTTAGTATTTCTTGCATACTTATACGATAGGTTCGGCGGTAAAGATTTTATACATAACATATACAACAGCACAAGTAGTGGCGTAGAAGCGATAGAAAGTGTTACCGGATTAAGCTTTAATGATATATTTAAAGACTTTATAGTCGCCTCTGGAGCAGCAACACAAATACCAAGAAATGCTATTACAGACAAACGCTTTAAAATTTCGTCTATTGATTTATCAGCAAGCTACTATGGTATTAGAGGACTAGCGCAACTAACGGCTGAATATCATCACACTACACTCACAGTGGAGATGATGCCATACTCGCTTGTGCCAGTAATGTGGCGTGGTAAAGTTACAAGTATAAAAGCTGATCGTGCTGTCGGTATAGCTGTGCCATCTAATTAGGTAATAAGATCTGTAGGTGATATATGAAGTATTTTAAAATTTTAGTTTTAAGCTTAACAATAGCTTTTACATTTGCGTGTACAAATCCAGATAACAATACACAAAGCAACTCAATAGACAATGGTAATCAAATAGTTGAAAACCTCCCACCAGTAATATCACTAACGAAAAATGGTGTGGATGTTGGCTTTACTAATTCCATTACATTTAATACTTCGTCACTAGCGACAGCTGATGATTATTCGTTAAACTTATCATCTACAGCACAAGGCGGTATCACAAATTTTTTTGTTACCATATCATCAGATAATACTAACTTATCAAGCATCCTTAATAATTTAAGCAATGTAGATATTGCAAATCTTGATTCATCGTTAAGTATTATCGTTGCACCAATGGTGCCAAACTATAATAACATTAAAGGTAGCAATGATATAAATATTTCAATAAATTCTATCATAGCAACAATAAGTAACGCTATAACTGATAATACAACTATATCACTTAGCATGAGATTAGTTGACGCCAATGGTAGTGATAGTGACACATTAAATGCTTCATTGGTAAAAGGTGGAACTACTATTACCCCTGTTACAAACCCACCAACAGCATTACTATTGCAAAATGGCTCAAATATAGGCTTCAATAACTCACTAATATTCGATGCTGAAAACACTTCTACAGCTAGTAATTATTCGTTAAATTTATTATCAACTGCTCAAGGCGGTATTTCTGAATTTCGCATTACTGTAACACCACAAGATAGCTCGTTAGCAAACTTATTTAGCGATATTAATAATATTGATATTGCAAACTCTGGCACATTTTCTAGCGTTGCAGAAAAGTATATCGCAAACTATGCTAGTGTAAAAGGTAGCGATAATATTAGTATATCTATCAACAAAATACTTTCGCAAATAGGCACTCTGATAACTGATGATGAAACATTTACGATTAGTGTTGAATTGGTTGATGCTGATGGGCGTTTTTCAGACAGTTTTGCAACAACTATTTATAAGGTAACAACACCTACAATTGTTGATGTAAATATATCTGTAACGAATGGCGGCTCTGCACTTGCGACACAATCGCTAAGCACTACACACACCAAGCTTTCATCAACAAGCGCTAGTAACGAAATTGAGTTATCGCTATCAACTACAGAACCAGATGGCATAAACAGACTTATACTTTCTGTTACAACAGATAATGACAGTGCAAATACTGCATTAAATACAAAATATCCTCTAGGTATAGATTTATTTGATCAAGGCGTTATTCAAGAATTATCAAATTTAGGGATAAATCTGCCTGCGATCAACGGTGAAACAAATATTAATATACCACTAAATGCATTGCTAATATCAATTTTAAACTCTGCAAGAGATATTGCAAACAACCGTGAAATGCAACTTATATTAAACATACAAGCTGGTAATGTAACAAAAGTAGTAAACTATAAGCTAGAGATTGATGTTTCTGAAATTGTATTAAATATCAATGATATAAAAGTTTATCCAATTACTAATAACGACACTAGAATAGATGATTATACGCAAAGTGGGCTGTATAGTGTGCTTTCATATATACCAGAAAATATTGATAGTAACGCCTCTCTGGGTGCAATTGTTACAGTTACCAGACCAAGTCTTAATACATCACATATTAATAGCAATACAGACATAAGTGTTCAGCTGTCAGATGGTGATGTTGGTTACAACAGGCTTCCGGTATTTAATGACTTTAGACAACAAGAATATGAAATGCTTAACGAACTTGGAAAGCAATCTGAGCAAGGTGTACAGCAACGTAACATCTCGTTTAATATTGAACCAAAAATTTATGAAATTGGCGATACTTGGGATAATGTTGTTATTTTCCCAACAGGTGACACACGCTCACCATCAACGATTAGTGCAAAAACCGTATATGAATCGCAAAATGCTTACTACATGCAACAAACAGGCTCTGGAGTCCCAATGCTCTCACAAGCTCAACTAGAAGCATATGCGACAGAGTTTGAAGTAAAATATACGGATATGATTGACACTTTTGCAAGACCTAATGATGTTGATAGTAATGGCAAAATTATTATTATGTTCACTCGCTTTTCACTAAGTGGACTATTAGGCTATTTCTACAGTGGAGATAAATCCTCTAACGCACCATATTCTAATGAGGCTGATATCTTCTATATTAATTTAGATTGGGCAATTGATGACACTCGTAGAGAGACTATCATGGGCACGCTTGTGCATGAGCTACAACATATGCTGTTATATGATCAGCGCTCTCGCATAAGTAGTTTTGGTGAAGATGACACATGGTTAAATGAAGGTTTATCTATGCTTAGCGAATTGATTTATGGATACAATGTAACAGGTGATGTTTCATACTTTTTACGTTATAGTCATAATTTAGGATTGCTTGACTGGACAAGTTATAACTATGGTTACAGCCTTGTTTTTACTGCGTACTTATATGATCGATTTGGTGGCAAAGATTTTATCCGCAAAATATATGATACCAAAAATAGAGGCGTAGCTGCTATTGAAAGTACTACTGGACTAAAGTTTAATGATATATTTAAAGATTTTTTGATTGCTGTTGGTACTACTACAATAATTCCATATAACTCTGTAGCAGACAACCGTTATAAAATATCTGGTATAGATTTATCTTCACATAGTAGCGGTATCTTTAAAGGACTATTAAGCACTAGTACATTATCGGCGTCAACGACTACAAACAATCCTATTATGATGCCATATTCGATAGTATCAAGATACTGGCAAGGCGATGTAGCAACTGTAACATCAGATAACTTGACAGGCATAGCTTTCCCATATAACCCATAAAAAACAAAAGCGAGTATTTAATATACTCGCTTTACTATTTTTTACTAATCAGTTTTTTGGCAATATCTTGTATAAAATAAGCCAATCAGTTGTGATAAAACATTCAGATCAGATAAGGCTGTTTTAGTCGGTAGCTTTGTATCATTGCAATTTGAATAACCGATAAGTGATACTAACTTGCCCTCATCAAATATGCCGAAAGCTATTACAGCTTTAAACCCCATATTTAACAAATCAGGATGTGCTTTTTCGAGTAATGGCATCAAATCTGTAGTAGCAACATAATATTGTTTATATAACATTTTTGTAAGGTTAGTAAATGTTGTAACGTCTATACCATCAACGTACGGCTTTAGTTGTTCTAGTCCGTCTTTTGTCCATTCAAAAGTCATATATATCTTGCCATTAGAATGCTCACAAATAAATCCTCTATCAAAATCGTACATATTAACAGCAAGTTCTAAAGCTTTATAAATACCGACTTCAACACGTGGTGAGCCTTGTATCAACCTAAAAATATGTTCAACTCTATTCTCGTCAAATGATACTTGTTTAGTAGTAGTAGCAATCTCTGTACGAGTTGATTTATAGTTTCTAAACTCTTGCCCTGCATATATGTTATATGTATTTTTACCAAGATTTTTTGATTGATACAGCGCAATATCCGCAAAATTATACAGCTGCGAAAAAATATCGCCATGTTCTGGAAACTTAGCAATACCGATACTTGCAGATATGTCTATTGGGTCGCTATTGTGGTTTTTGTATGACAATTTAAGTGATGTACATAACTTATTAGCAATACGTTTAATAGACTCATCAGATGAAATACCTTTAACAAATACAATAAACTCATCGCCACCAATACGCCCAATTATATCGTTATCACGGAATATTAAACGCAATATTTCGGCTATTTCACATAAAACAGCATCGCCATATGTATGGCCAAACGTGTCATTTAGTGTTTTGAAGTTATCAACATCAATAATAAATAATGCCCCGCTAGAAACATATTTATTATCAACAGATTGATCTGAAATATATTTTGTTATTGCAGATTCTGTAGATATTTTATTCAGCACACGTGTCAGCATATCACGTTCTGCTTTGAATTTTAGCTCAATTTGATACAACTTCTCTTTATGTATGCTAGACAAAAACATAACTGCAATAACTTCTTGAGTATCTGGGTCTAGTACGATTTTTATTGCCGCCCTAGTCCACTCATAAAACCCAGTTGTAGTATTCATCTGGCGATAATCTATAGAAATATCATTTTTACCATCGAAAAAGCCCGCCATCAAGTTAGAGCTAGATGTAAAGTTTAAAAATAAATTTACGTCATCAACATATACTGCATTTGTTGCCATTATATACATGATTTCATCGTGGCTACGTTTTTCTATCTTTGTTATGCCAAGGAAAGGTTTAAGCGCCTCAATAGACTCTGGCGTAATAGAGTTATTAGTACAATTAATTTCGCAAGTAGCTATATAGCCTTGTTTAAGTGTGTGTGCAATTTTATCTTCATTTTCTGCTACAGCTAAAAGCTTATTTAAGTGAGTCTTTTTCTTATACAATGCAGAAATAGTAATTGTATACACTGCAATAATTCCAAACCCAAGCAACAAAATAATAGGCATAATTACTAACGAGTTAAAACTGATATAGAATGATGTGCTAGTACTATAAATTGATAAATTTATAATAAGGTAAACACAAATAAACGCTGCCCATATAGCTGTAAAAGTCAAATGGTGCAAATCGTTAGAAACTGGCTTAGGCAATAGCTTTTCAAGCTTGCTTTTATATAATAACACAAAAAGAAATACAGCAATGCACGTTTGTGCCATTGTGAGAGTTAGAATAAATAATGAATTAACCATATTAAATTCTATCGACAATGTATTTGTAACTACATCGTAAATGAATATTGAAATAGATAAAAATGTTAAAAATAATAGCATTGATATAAACGTATTTAATACCCGTAAAACTCTACTAGATGTGTACGATACACTAAAATAAATAACCATCGCCACAAAGAATACAAAAATAAAATAATATAAACTATATAGATTAATAGTAGCAAAAAAGAATACTAACAGTATTGCATTGGCAGCTGTAAAAAGTGTGTTTTTAGAAGGAATTTTCATAAAGTCGCGATGGTATTCTTGAAATACGCTATTCAACATAGAGTAATACAATATACTAAAAGCAATTAATAGTAACGACATTATAATAATTGTTGACAATGAATAGCCCCTCACGTACGAATAAAAATCTACGTATAAATTATTACACAGTTGTCAATTAAAAGCAATAAAAAAAACTAAAATGGTGTGAATTAAGTTGAAAATGAGAAAATACGTGCCCATGAGGACTCGAACCTCAGACCCACGGCTTAGAAGGCCGTTGCTCTATCCAGCTGAGCTATGGGCACATTTTAACGATAATATTTTGCAATATTAATGCGTCGGATATATCTTGTACATAATTATTGTATGCTTTGTCAAGCAAAAATGGTAAATATATACAACTTTTTTTAAATTTTACTTGCAATATATCATAAATTTGTACATCATCAAGAATATATGAAATAATAATTACGATTGAGAGAGTTATGAATATTAATAATACACCTGTTTTTGTTGGCACATCTGGCTACAACTATGAAGATTGGAAAGGCACATTTGCACCTGCAGATACTGATAGTTACGACTTATTGCCACACTATATTAGCACTGGGCTTAATTTTTTAGAGCTAACATACACATTTTACCGTATGCCACTAGCTGAAAAGATTGCTGGAATATCCGATAGGCTTGGCGAAAATACAAAAATATCACTTAGGCTAAATAAAGCATTAATGCGCAAAAAACCTGATAAAATGCTTATTGATGAATTTAAGGAAGGCATAAAGCCTGTCGTTGAAAATGGTAAGCTTGTTGCGTTATTTGCTGATTTTCATCAACAATTTACTGCTGGCAGAGAGAATTTTGACATATTGAAAGAACTACGTGATAGCTTTAACGAAGTCCCGATATTTATGGAGCTTCACAACAGCACTTGGCATAAAGAGCGCTTTTATGAAGAATTTAAGGCGAACGATATTGGGTTATGCGTCGTTGACACGCCTAACATACGTGGGCTTGCACCATACTATCCAATATGTTCTAACAATAATGCATACTTTAGGCTATATGGGAAAAGTAAAAAATGGCTTACTGTTGGCGAACGTGCGCTTGACTATACATACAGTACAGACGAACTCAAAAAGTTTATTGAAGATGCGCTTAGCGTTTCTGTTTTATCAAAAAAGATATTTTTCTCATTTTGTAATGTTGAAAATGGTAACGCACCAAAAAACGCTGTCGAGTTAATGAACTTAGTTAAGGATTAAATGCGAAAAAAGGCTACTGCACTCAAGTACGACGTTAATAAATCAAACGCACCTATAGTTACTGCAAAAGGCGTAGGCAAAATAGCAGAACGCATTGAGGCACTTGCAAAAGAACACGGCATAGAAATTAAAGAAGATAAAGACCTTGTTGAAGTGCTTATGACGCTTGATTTATATGAAGAAATACCTGTTGAACTCTATAAAGCAGTTGCACAAATCCTTACTGAAATTTACAGTATCAACAAGAAATATGCACCAAACTAATAGAACTTATTAGCAAATAATACATCATACAGATACAACAAATTTGGAGCGTGAATAAATGAGTAAAAGAACAATAAAAATAATACTTCTAGTTGTATTAGCGTTAATTTTTACTAGGGCTATACTAAACTTGACTAATGGCGATAGCGATAACGAACTATCAGGCAACAATATTGCAATAATCGCACTAGAAGGTGGCATATTTGAAAGTGATGATTTTATTGCCAAGCTAGAAAAACTAGAAAAGAATAACAACATTGTTGGCGTAATATTAAAAATCAACTCTCCAGGTGGCGCTGTTACACCTAGTAACGAAATATATGATTACATATTGACTATGGAAAAACCTGTTTATACTGCTATGGGGTCTGTTGCTGCATCTGGCGGTTATATGGCAGCTTTAGCAACTGACAAAATTTATGCTATGCCATCAACCATTACTGGTAGCATAGGCGTAATTATGAACTTAGTTAATACAGAGCAACTATATGATACAATCGGTATCAAATCTATAGTTATTAAGAGTGGCAAGTTTAAAGATACTGGTAGCCCTTTTAGAGAAATGCGTGAGGACGAAAAAGAGTTGCTAGATGCTGTTGTTATGGATATGTACCAACAATTTGCAGATATGGTATCGGCTAGACGCAACATGCCTATGGAAGATGTTTATAGTGTTGCAGATGGTAGAATACTTACAGGTTTACAAGCAAAAGATGCAGGGTTGATTGATAACATTGGCTCATGGCGAGATGCATATGTTGATATGACAGCGTTACTAAACTTACCGAATGTTGAAATGTACGAAATAAAAGATAAAAAAGAGTGGTGGGAAGAATTTCTTGGCGTATCGCTTAAGGACGCACTCTCTGATTTTAAAATGAAATCTGGCATATATTACATGTTAGAAAGCTGGTAATAAATGTTTGCAAAAATTCACTCGGCTTATGCGGTGGGCATCTCTGGGATAAGCGTCGATGTTGAAGTTGACGTATCTACTATGGGCTTGCCCTCTTTTTCTATTGTTGGGCTAGGCGATGGCGCAATAAAGGAGAGCAAAGACCGTGTGCGTTCTGCCTTAAAGTACCTAGACTACAATATTTTTGCAAAGCCTATCACTATAAACCTTGCACCAGCAGATATTAAAAAAGACGGTTCACACTTCGATTTTCCAATAGCTATTGGCTTATTATGCGCAACATCTGCAATAAGTTATGAAAATTTAGATGATACAATCATCATTGGCGAATTATCATTAGATGGCAGATTGAAAGGCGTTTCTGATGTGCTAAACATGGTAGAATGTGCAAAGCAAGCTGGTTTAAAGCGTGCCTTTGTACCTGTCCAAAATGCAGATGAAGCAAGCCTTATACCTGATATTGCTGTATATGCGTTTGAAACATTAGCACAATCAATACAATTTATCAAAGGCGAAATAAGTCTAACTCCACATGTCAAAGTAAACAAACTAGATGATGAAGTTATGCACCTTAATTACGATGTCGACTTTAACGAAGTATCTGGCCAATTTTTAGTACGTCGTGCGGCAGAAATAGCGGCAGCAGGTATGCACAATATGATAATGGTTGGCTCACCCGGCAGTGGCAAAACTATGATTGCAAGGCGTATGCCAACAATCATGCCTGTGATGACATTAACAGAATCGCTAGAAACAACAAAAATCCACTCGGCAGCTGGGCTACTTCGTGAATCTGGTAAGCTTGTCAATATCCGCCCTTTTGTCAGCCCACACCATACTTCAAGCTCAATAGCTATTATCGGTGGTGGCACAAAAGCAAAACCGGGACACGTCAGTATATCTAGTGGTGGCATACTGTTTTTAGATGAAATGCTAGAGTTTAACAGAAATGTATTAGAAGTTTTACGCCAACCATTAGAGGATAGGTTTGTGACAATCGCTCGTGCTGGCAGGACTGTTACTTATCCCGCGAAATTTATGTTAGTAGGTGCAATGAACCCATGCCCTTGCGGATATTATGGCGATACTAAACGCCAATGTACTTGCACAGTACCAATGATTGAAAGGTATCGAGCAAGATTATCTGGCCCGCTTTTAGATAGGATTGATATACACGTAAATGTAGCCTCTGTCGATAAATCTGACATAATGGATAAGAAACTGGGCGAACCATCAACAGATATTAGAAAACGTGTTGAAGCAGCACGAAAAATACAAGAAGAACGCTTTAAAAACGACGGTATCGAGTATAACTCGGCAATGTCAGAAAAGCTTACACGCAAATATTGCGAGCTAGATAAGGACTGCTCAAAAGTCGTTGCCTCAGCAATGGATAAATATAACTTATCTGCACGTGCATATTCAAAAATTATAAAAATATCTAGAACTATTGCAGATTTGGCTGGTAGTGATGATATAAAACAAATCCATTTATTAGAGGCACTACAGTTACGCTTACCTGATAGCGTCACCAACGTATAATAAAAAAGACAGCCATTTTAGCGACTGTCTTTAGTGTAATTATTTCGTTAATTCATCTAGCACTTGTTGCGAGCTTTCACGAATTTTTTTATGCAAGCTGTTTCCGTGTGCGTCCATTGTAACTGTTAATGGAAAATCTTCAACTTCAATAACCCAGAACGCTTCAGGCGAGCCAAATTCTTCAAGCATTAAAACGTCTTTAACTTTTTTAACGCATTTAGCCGATAGTGAGCCAGCACCACCGACAGCATGTAGATATACAGCGCCTGTTTCTTGCAATCCTTTTGCGGTTTTGTCACCCATGCCACCTTTGCCGATGACGCCACGTACGCCATATTCTGCAATAACATCTGCTTGGTATGGTTCTTCACGCGAAGAAGTTGTTGGACCAGCCGAAACAAATTCCCATTCGCCTTTATCGTTCTTTTTAACGACAGGTCCGCAATGGTATATTGCAGCATCTTTTAAGTATTCTCTAATAAAATCAGGGCGTTTTTCAACCATATATTTATGGGCTAAATCACGTGCAGTAACGATAGTGCCTGATAGTAACACACTATCGCCAACGTTTAAGCTTTTAACATCATTTTCAGATAAAGGTATAGTAAGTTTATGCATATTGAGCCTCGCCATTTTTAATAGTTAATGTTTTACGTCTATTAGCCCAACACATGTAAGCTATTGATACATAGTATGTAGCAGGGTGCCTATTTTGTGTGCCGATAAACACATCTAAAACGGTAGTCTTGCCACCAAACCCCATAGGCCCTATGCCCATTTTGTTAAGGTCTTGCGTAAGTTCAACTTCTAGTTTAGATATTTCAGCATCAGTATGCCTTTCGCCAATTTTGCGGAATAGTTGTTCTTTTGCAAACACATGCGATAGTGAACGGTCGCCACCAACAGCAACACCGATAATACCCGGTGCACAGCCTTGCCCTTGTGCTTGGTGTATTGCATCAATAATACATTTTCTAACACCTTTAAAATCTCTACCAGCGTTAATAGTCATATCTGGTAAGCGATATTGAGCGCCACAGTTTTCGCAACCGCCACCCTTTTGCATAAAGCGTATTTGGACGTAATCTTTATCCCATTGATGAAAATGGATATAAGGTGCATTCATGCCTGTGTTATCGCCAGAGTTTTTGCCAGTAACAACATCAACAGAGTTAGGGCGTAGGTATTGCTTTTTAGTAGCTTCACGAACAGCTGCCATAATAGCGTTTGTGTACTCTTTTTCGACACTGCCAACAGGTAAATCAACGTAGAATATTAATGCGCCAGTATCTTGACACATAGGTGTAGAATTTTCACGTGATA
>CAYJIW010000023.1:0-23578 GCA_964370335.1 uncultured Deferribacteraceae bacterium | reverse complement strand
TACACATGTATGACCGCATAATTATTACTGATGTATCAGCTAGTTATGGCACTATCGAAATGCTTGCTGGCGAAAAAGATGTAATAGTTATCGACCACCATGCTACTAGCGAGCGATTGAAAGAGTTCCCATTTACTGTGCATGATATTACAAAATGTGCAACGCTTTTAACTTACGAATATCTTTTAGAGCAAGGGTTTAACGTATCTGCTTATCAAGATTTTGCAGAATGTATTAACGATGTTGATATGTGGCATTTACGTCGTGAAGATAGCTTACGTATGGGTATATTATATGGTACTTTAGGCATAGATCGTTTTGAAAAACGCTTTTTAGCGGATGCGTACAACGGGTTTACTGAAACAGAGGAACTTATTATATCACTGCAAGAGGAGCAACGCGACTCATACATAAATAAGGCTTTGAAAACTGTACAAGTGTTCAAAGATAAAAACGGGCTTAGGGCTGGTGTTGTATTTTCTGAAAGTTATTCATCGGAGCTTGGCAACAGAATAATTTGCGAGGATATGGCTGACTATGTTATGCTGATAAACGCACAAATGCGTAAAGTGTCGTTGCGTTCCCATAAAGATGTTGATGTTAGGTTGCTTGCAGAAGCAAACGGTGGTGGCGGTCATAAAAATGCTGCTGGTTTTTCTATAAAACAAGAAAATTTTAACATTGAAAACTTATTAACAAAAGTTGGGATTTTATAATGAAAATTACTAAAGCAGAGTTTATGTTATCGGCTGCGGCTGTGCATCAGTTTCCAGATACGGAACTACCAGAAGTATGTTTTGCTGGGCGTAGTAACGTGGGAAAATCTTCCATGATAAACAAACTTGTAGAACGTAAAAGCCTTGTAAAAGTGGGTAACAAACCGGGTAAAACTAGGCTTGTAAACTTCTTTAATATTAACGATAGCTTCATACTGACAGATTTGCCGGGGTATGGTTATGCTGCTGTTTCTAAGTCGGAACGTGCTGCATGGGGCAAGCTGATAAACACTTACTTTGCTAAGCGAGAGCAACTATCACTATGTGTATTATTGCTTGATTTTAGGCGAGTGCCAAACGATGATGATTTAGGTATGTTATACGCTATGCGATCATCTGGCATACCTGTTATGGCAGTATTAACAAAAACTGATAAACTATCTAAAAACGAGCAGATGAAGCAAGTACGTATTATCGCAGAAAAAATTGGGATACCTCATGAAGAACTTATACGTTTTTCATCACATACAGGACAAGGAAGGGATGACTTATGGCAGAGAATAAATCACGTGTGTTTACAGTCTTAAAGATTTTAGCACCGATGTTGATAGTTGCGTTTATTTTTATCGCAAATATCGTTGAAAGAATTATAAAACACGAAGCAGGCGTTACTGCTATTTTTGACGAAGATTATACAGAAATGATTGTTAAAGATATAGCTAACACTAACGATACTATCGTATGTTCAATGTACATGTATAAGCTAGACTATATCAATCAAGGCGATTTTGGCGAAGCTGTGCCACTAATTACAGAAGCGTTTATAGATGCTGTGAAACGTGGTGTAAATGTTGCAATTTTGTTTGAGAAAAAGCATGAAGAAGACCATTTTATAAATGAAATGAACGAAAAAACTGCTAAATACCTTGTCGAAAATGGTGTAAAAGTCTTTTTTGATAACGAAACAACTGATTTGAACGCAAAAATGTGCATCCTAGATAACGAAGTAATATATGTCGGTAGCCACAACTTAACATTTAATAGCCTAAACCATCATTCAGAAGTAAGCATGCGTATGAAATCACCAGAATTAGCAGCTAATATGCAAGCATACATTAATAGCAAAATTGTTGCAGAGTAATTATATCTTACTCTGCTTTTTCTTCATTAGTATAAGCGACTACTTTATTTCTGCCAGTCTTTTTTGCCTCATATAAAGCGCTATCGGCACGCTCTACAAACGATTCTATCGTGTCATCATCTCTAACTTGCGATATGCCGAAACTACATGTGATATGCTCTACTGTACTAAAAATATTTTCTTCTACTGCCTTACGCACAGAGTCCATGCGAACTTGCGCTATTTCTGCAGTAGCTTTTGCCATTAGTAGTACAAATTCCTCGCCACCGTACCTACAAAAAAGGTCACTACCACGTATATTTCTTGTAACAACGCCAACAAGCCCTTTAAGTGTCTCATCGCCAACTAGATGCCCGTACGTATCGTTAACACTTTTGAAATGGTCAATATCTATTATAACTACAGATAATGGCAAGCCATATTCTTGCGCAAATTCAAACTCTTTTTCTACAACTTCATTAAATTTTTTACGATTGAAAATTTTTGTAAGTTCGTCATAATGGCTAACGCCTTCTGATTTTTCACGGTCTTGGTCTTCTTTTGTAATGTCTGATAGGGTAATGAATATTTCATCAGGGCTATTAGGAACGCTAACAACTGATAAACCAAAAGTTTTAATATCTAACTCATTATTCATCATGTAGACTTTGTAAGTGATATTGTTTGCTTCGCTACCCGCTTTTGCTATTGAGACCCACTCTTTAAACGGCTTTTCATAGTAAAATGTTTCCTCAAACGGAAGCACGAAACTCCCTAGTCCACCACGCTCATCAAATTCTTCTAGAGTACTACAATCAACAAAATCTAGAAGTGTTTTATTAGCATATGTTGTTTTATCATAGTTGGTAACAAGCATTAATGTCTTACTAACATCTAATATACTAAGTAGCTTATCTTTATCCATATAGCATCCCCTAATATTGAATAATACCAAATTAGTATATTATACTTTTTATAAAAAAGCTAATAAATTAAATCATTTTCTAAAAAAAACATCTGTGAATTAATAGGTTTATCAACATTTGACGGTTTTTTATAAACATCATCGTGCAATTCCCATGCTTTTGTATTATCTGCTAAGCTAATTTCTAGATATTTTTTTAGTGACTTTTGGAAGCCTAAATCGTTGATTTGCGTCATAAGTTCTACACGCCAGTTTAGGTTACGTGGCATTAAATCAGCAGATGCCATAAAGTACGTTTCTACGCCATCTATGTTAAAGTAGAATATTCTTGAGTGTTCCAAAAACCTACCAATAATACTGCGTACAGATATATTTTCGCTAAGTCCTTTCACGCCTGCCCTAATGCCACAAATGCCACGAACTATTAGCGAAATCTTGACATTTGCGTTAGACGCATCATACATTTTTTCCATAAGCTGTTTATCTATTAGCGAGTTCATTTTCATTATAATACTTGCTGGCTTGCCTTGTTTTGCTGCTGCGATAGCCTCATCAAGCATACTTTCTAGCTTTTGCCTTAAACTATATGGCGCAACAAATAAACTTAACCACGAGCGTTCATCTGTATAGCCCATTAAGTAATTGAATAGCTGTACAGCGTCCCTACCTATGCGTTCATCAGCAGTAACTAGGTCAAGATCTGTGTAAACATCTGCTGTGCTTTCGTTATAGTTACCTGTTGCAACGTGGGTATATCTAACAATTTCATCTTTTTCACGCCTAACAATTAGCAAACATTTTGCATGTATTTTAAATCCCGGCACACCATAAGTGACAATACATCCTGATTCTTCAAGGTGTCTAGCCCAACCTATATTGCGTTCCTCATCGAAGCGTGCTTTTAGTTCCACAACAACGCTAACTTGTTTACCACTTTTTGCTGCACGCTGTAGCGATGCTAATATGGAAGAATCTTTATTAGTTCTGTATAGTGTCATCTTTATTGCTAATACGCTTGGGTCATCTGCTGCAATAGATATTAGCTTAGAAATTGTTGAAAAACTATAAAACGGGCGATAAAAATAAATATCTGATTGTTTTATCCTTTCAAATATGCGTTTATCGTTTGGCAATTCTGTAAGCATCCTACTTTTCAGCTCTGGAAACTGTTTAGAAGGTATCAAGTTTGATAGCCCCATTAAAAATGTTAAGTCAATAATACCATCAATCGTATAAATATCTTGGTTTTTAAACTGCATCTGTTTTTTTAATAAATCTACAACGTGTTTTGGTACGTCTGGCTCAATCTCTATACGAGTAACTGCACCTTTATTACGCCTAGCAAGCGAGCTTTGCAATACAGATAACAAATCGGCAGCTTCTTCTTCCTTTACTTCTAAATCTGCATCTCTTGTAACCCTAAACACATAAGAGTTTTTCACCTCGAAACCTTTATAAAGTTTAGATAAGTTATGCTTTATTATATAATCTGTTGTTAGTACATATATTTTATTCTTGATTTTTACTTTAAAGTATCTTTGTATATTTTCTGGCAACATTATTAGTGATAGCCATTCCTTTCCATCACGCTCTAGCGTTGATATTATACTAATACGCTTGTTGTATATAAATGGGAACGGATGCACAGGGTCTAGTGTCACAGGGGTAATTATTGACATAATTTCATCAATAAAAATATCTTCTGCTGTTTCTTCTAAATCATCAGATAATGGCGGATTGAAAACGACACTACGCATTTTTAACTTTGTTGAAAGTTCTGTAAATATTTCTTGTTGTAGTTCCATTTGCGAGCGAACAATACCAGTAATATCTTTCAACTGTTCTGACGGCGTATGCCCTGATATATCCTCGATAACATCATCAGAAAGTTCTTGTTCCTTTAAGCCGGCAACACGCACCATAAAGAACTCATCTAAGTTAGATGAAAATATTGCAACAAATTTTAACTGCTCCATAATTGGATTTGTAGAGTCTAGCGCTTCACGCAATACCCTTTCGTTAAACGATAACCAACTAAGCTCTCTGTTAATAAATATGCTTGCTGTGTTATTTTTACTCATATCTCACCTTTGTTTTCAGTTCTATCGGTATGCCGAATGTTTCAATAAACATTTGTTTATGAAAATCGAAAGACGCTATCTCTACAAACGGTTCTTTCGATGTGTGTGCGTTTATTATTATGTTGCTATCTGTTATTTCAATATCAAAATCGTTAATCAGCTCTGACTTACTTGCATCTAATACATTTGCTAAACGCAAAATGCTAGCTAACTTATTAATAATTAATATATCTTTAATTTGGACTTCATGAACGTACGTAATGTCCTTATCGTTACCTTTTTTTATCATTTGATATACAGTACACGCCACTAAGAATAGTTGGTTGTTAGTCATGCCCGGTATCTCTAGTGATTTAACAATAAAGTACGAGTTTTGGGCAGATGATTTCGAGTCGATAAAGTAGCCTGTATCATGCAATATTGAAGCATAAACAAGTATTTTACGTTCTTCATCTAACATAGAGTGTAGCTCAAACAATTCATCAAACAATTTCAATGCAAATTTAGTGACCTTATTTATGTGCGCAATGTTACATCTATAACGCTCTGCTGTGTGCAACAATGTAGAATTTATCCTACGTGAATAGTCGGCATCTTTCATGTTGCCACTATAATACATTGCAAGCATTATTGGGAAATCATATTCGTTAAACTTAAACCTATCGCCACCAGTATATTTTAGCAACTGTTGGTAAGTAATAAGTGTTGGTATAAGCACTGCTGCTTCATCAGCACGTATGCCTAATGCAGATATTAGTTCCTCATCTGAGTAGTTTGCATATTTTTTGTAGACGCTATCTATATCCTTTTTAGAAATATAGTTAGATTTTGGCTTAAACAATCTAACAAGCATATTGATAGAACTACCACCACCAACAAGATGCGGAACCTTTGTTGAACTATCAACAGCAGAAATAACTGTTTTTATCATATTTTCGCAATACTGGCTGAAAGCTTTGTGGCGTTTGATAGGGTTGACACCTTTAAACATTTGCCTAAGTCTAAGGCTACCATATGGCAATGTGCCAGAATAAAGTATTTTTGAACCTTGTGAAATACTAAGTGTAACATTACCACTAGCAATATTAGCAAATACTACACCACTTTTTTCCATCTCGTTAAAGTCATCAACAAAGTGCTTAGTTGCTAAGTATTTAATATATACTTCGTCTGACGGGTCTAATATTTCTAGCTCTATACCAGAGTGGATTTTAGCATAATCTATAAAGAAATCTTTGTTGCTTGCTTCACGCACACCGCTTGTGCATAACGCTCTATAATTATCAATCTTATATTCTTCAATTTTTTGTTTGAAGCCTTGCAATATTTCTGTAGCTTGCTTAACATGCTCTAGTGTGATATAGCCACGTGTAAAAGTATCAAGCCCTAGACGCAACGGTTTTACAAGGTATTCAAGCTCTTTCGCTTTGCCACCTTTAAATTCAACAATTACCATCCTAAACGCACTTGCGCCAATGTTGATTATGCCAAATATACCTGTTTTCATGTTATTTCCACTAATTTATTTGTTATATTCTCTAATAAATCTTTCTTTTTGTCAAACCCTCTTATTTCCATTGTTATATCATCATCTGCAAATAATTCAAAAATTATTTTATCCTTTTTGACAGATACTTTCACATCTTTGACAAACGCCGAGTGTGCTCTATCTAGCCCATCGGCCACTCGCAATATTGCAGCTAAATTTGTTACAAGCCCTCTATCTTCTGTGCCTAGCATCATATAATCAATATGGGAGCTTTTTGGAGTACCTCGCCTGTGGTAGCGTGCAATATTTGCAATAATGCTACGCTCTCTGTCGTCATACCCTGTAAATTCTGAATTAATTAAAAGGTAAAACGAGTGTTTATGGTGCTTAGAGTATGAAATATACTGCCCTACATCATGCAATAACGCTGCTGCTTCTAAAATTCGCCAATCTTCATCTACTAATTTTAACTCGCCTTTTAACTGATGGAATATACGCTCTGACAACCTGCAAACTTGCATTGCGTGCGCTTCTTCAAAGTAATATTTCTTGCCCATTTCTAGTAATCTAGAGTATCTAACATCGCTATTCTTCTCACGTTGAAAAAACATCTCAACGCCCATTTTGTTCATCACATCTATAGTTAATCCGCTACGCAATCCACCTGACAATGTATAAAAACCATTTAAGTTATACTTCCGCATAAGTATTTGTGCAAGTATTGAGGCTGATAAAATCATATCTGCACGTGCTGGTTCTACACCGCCTATTTTTAGTCGTTCGGCAATTTTTTTGCCTGTAAGCTCGTTCGTAAAATGTTTTAAAAATACGCTATCAACAAACTTTACACTAGAATCAGACATGTTGTTGCGCTTGTTATATACAAAAGATATGTTGTTAAGCGTTCCACCAGAACAGATAACCATATCTATACCTTTTTTCGGTAATATTTCGTTTAGTTTGGTGATAATATCTTTCTTTAACACTTTTACTTCTGCATTTTGCACAGGGTCATGCTTAAAGTATTCATATGTAAGCTTTGATGTGCCTAGTAGTGTGCTTTCAGAAAACTGTAGTTCCCCATGTGAGTAAACAGAAAACTCGGTACTGCCGCCACCCATATCAACAATCAATGCGTTTACATTGCTTAATTGAAAGCTATATGCAGCCGCTAAGCTCATCACACGTGCTTCTTCTATGCCAGATATTATTTCAACATCTATACCTGTTTCTTGCTTGATGAATGATACAACATCTTCTGCGTTAGATGCTTCCCTAAACGATGCTGTTGCAACTGCTCTATACTTGCTGACATGGTTTTTATCCATCATAACTTTCATACGAGTTATTATGCGTGTTATCATGTCAATCGCTTCATCAGTAAAAACGCCTGTCCTAAAAACACTGTCGCCAATACGCACAGTTTCTTTATATTCTTCAATAACTTTATAAGTTCTATCTAACATTTTTGATATTTGTAACCTGATAGAGTTACTACCAATATCAATTACTGCAATTATAGGTGAATTATCCACTAATTACTCCTTTACTGTTGTAACAGTTGTATAAGTATATGCTTTTTTTGTTTTCAATTTATTATATAAGCTAAGCAAATCGTTTGCTAATTTATCGCCCTTTACATCTAGTATGTCAAAATTATCCCATGCATAGCGTGGCAACATGGCGATAGTTGGTTGTTCTTCCACCGCAAACGCTTGCAACGTAACTGCACCAAAAGGTTGCGATGCTGTAAAGTTGCCAAAATCTATCCATTCGCCTTTTTTGCTAGATGATATAAACCTATAAAAGCTACCATCTAGCCCTAGTTCTAAAATGTTTGACCTGTTGCCAGCATAACCTGCAATATATACGAACGAAGGCTCATTTACTTTTACTTGTATAGAAAACTTTTCGCCTTCCTTAACTACTAAAGAGCCAGACTGACTAACAACCCTAATAGCTACCCTTAAATCTTCGTTATTATATTGGTTGTTGATAATGTTTGTAACATCTCTATTCTTTGGTTCGTAAGCTAGGTTTATTAATAGCCCTTTAGGTATCTCTACTGTAGATGATTTTACAATAGTTGTTGCGCCACTGACAAGCGAGCATACCACTTGCAAATAGTTACCAACATCTGCATAAGTGCATGACATTGTATAGTTTGATTGTTGCTTAAGCTTTACAGATTTTACTTTGCTTTCTAATAGTTTTTTAAAGAATATGCCAAACTCTGTCGCTTCTTCTGATGCAATGTTATATGGCACATCAACATATATATTTCGTTCATCTATGCCATACGTTAACGCTGTTGCCGCCATATCAAGCGATGATGGCATTTGTCTAATTTGCGTAACTTGGTATAAAATATCTGCGTATGATAGTTTCGGTTTTTCGTAATTCTCTACCCCTATAGCATCCATAATGTTTGCGTACGAGTCGTACTCATCATAAAGTGGAAGCGCTTTCATAAGTAAATCATACTTAACGCTATCATCACTAGATTGCGCAACTTTGGTTAGTAAGTCGTTAATATTATTTGAAATATTTTGAAGTTTTTTTTCATATGGCGATATATCGTCAATATATGCTTTAGATATATATCCATCGGCAACTTTTGTCGTTTCTATTTTTGGTGATATAAGTGGAACATCTGTAATGATGCGAGTAAATTTGCCTGACTGGGAGTTTTCTTTTCCGTTAGAGCTTGTAGAGAATTTTTCATATTTTGAATAAACACGCACTTTCACTATAGATGCTAAATCAGACAACGCATCTGACTCGCTTGCATCAATAGTTTTGCCAAACCCTTGCCCATATATTAACGCTGCATTCGCTTGTGTAGAAATAAGTGTAAGCAACGCAATAATAGCAAAAGTGAAGATGCAATTATGTACTTTTTTTAGCACAAATAAATATTCTGTCTTCAAACTCCTCAATGCCTAGTGCTTCATAGCCATCTGCAAGCCATATATCATTAAAACCGGACTTTTCAAGTAGTACAACTAAGTGTAGTGGGTCATGATACTTTTCTATTATCTCAGTAACATCACGTTTCCACAAGTCTTTATTTCTAACAAAGGTGGTAATCGTGTATGTCGTTAGCTTAGTTTTCTTATTATAAGCAGTTTTGGTGATAATAGCATGATCATCTGTAACATCTGAAAACTCAAAGTCAACAGCGTCTTTCGTTGCCTGTTCAGAATTTATATCAAATATAAAATAACCATTCGATTTTAAATGCTTATTACAGTTCTTAAAAACATTTATTAAAACGTTATCATCAACTAAGTGGTTCACACTATCAAACAAGCACGTTATCACATCAAACTGTTTATCTATTTCAAAATATTGCGCATCATCAACAATAAACTCTACTTTGGGTGCGTTTTCTCTAGCGTATTCAATCATTTTGCTAGAGCCATCAAGTCCCATAACATCATAGCCTAGCTTATACATTTCGCCGCATATGTCGCCAGTACCACAACATATATCTAATACGCTTGCGTTAGCCTCAACCTTATCATCAATAATATTTTTTACTGCTTCAAGCATTATTTGTGGCGTACCAACTGTCCAATATTCGTTGTAAAACGATGCAAATTTATCATACTTATTATATATTTTAGTCATTATAACACTTATAAAAATGATGTACTGGTCCAGCGCCTTTGCCACCAATATTTAATTTACTACCAGCTAATATTGCACCAGCGATATATTGCTTTGCATAGTTTGTTGCTTCGTATATGTCGTAGCCTTGCGCAATATATGCCGATAATGCAGAAGCATATGTGCAACCTGTACCATGCACATTTATAGTATCAACTTTATCTGCAGTATATACCTTAAAATCGCTACCGTCATACAACACGTCGTTAGCGTTATCAATGCCAATATGTCCGCCCTTTATTATGACATTTTTTGCACCCATTTTATGTAGCGCTATACATGTTTTTTTGACATCTTCATCGTTATTGATTGCTATGCCTGTAAGTGTTTCCGCCTCGTGCTTATTTGGCATAACAACGTACGAAAGCGGTATCAACTTACTTATAACGCTTTCTACAGCGCTATCTTCTAGCAACTTTGCACCGCTGGCAGAAATAATAACAGGGTCAAGTATATACTTATTAATATTATAATTTTTTAACTTTTCTGCAACAATTTCTATAATATCGCTTGAAAAAAGCATACCTGATTTAACTGCATCAGCACCTATGTCGCTAAGCACTGCATCTATTTGTGTAATGATAGATTGATGGCTAAGTTTTTCTATATGGGTAACACCTATTGTGTTTTGTGATGTGACAGCCACGATAGCAGTCATTGCAAACGCTCCACATGCAGAAATCGCCTTAATATCGGCTTGGATACCTGCACAACCGCCACTATCTGAACCGGCTATTGATAAAACTCTTTTCATTATAACCTCTATTTATACTACATCTGATAATTTTTCAAAATTTGTTGCCATTTCTTCGTCATCTTCTTCATCAATGTTGCCCTTATAAACATCTTTAAAGCAACGCTCTGATGCTGGCAATACCTCTACACTTATAAACCCAACAAGTTGCTGTATGCGTGCATAAAAATCTGCCGATGGGTTGATATTATACTCATCACCTAGCCTAACAACAACACGTGAGCTACCTTTATCGACTACGGCTACTTTCACTGGTAGAGCGCCACCATGTTTTGCTAGTGAGGCTTTTATTTGGAACACATTTTCTGTTGTAAGTAATTCTTTATCAACACTAATGACTATACCGCCTGTAAACTTTTCTAATCCGTCACCTAAATCGTAAATTTCATCAGCATTCATAGATACACTCTCAGCGTCCATAAACTTTTCTTTAACTTCGCCCGTAATAAATACGATACTGTCTTCAACTAATAAGTGTGCATAATTTGCAAACTGTCTAGGAAATACAACAACTTCTACTTCGCTTGATAAGTCTTCGACAATAACTATCGCCATACGTTCTTGTTTAGTTTTTGTTATTCTATATTCAACTTTCTTTATCATGCCTGCAATATTTACTTTCTTTTCGCCCTTATATTGCATCATATCGCTAATACTTGTTGTTACAGCAACATCTATTGCATTATTATATTCTTTTAATGGGTGGCTTGAAAAATAAAATCCAAGATACTCTTTTTCTAAACTTAATATCTCTTTTTGTGGCATTTCAACAATATTATCTGGGTAGTATTCTTCTGTTTCTTCATCTGTAAAGTCGGCAATGCTAAACATGCCTTTTTCACGCATTTTAGACTGATGTACGCCAGCATCTAACGCTTCCATATATACTGCCTTTAATTGCGAGCGAGTTTTACCAAAACAATCAAAAGCACCAACAGAAATAAGGGCTTCTAACATCTTTTTATTAGCAGATTTGTCACCCATACGCTCACAAAAATCATATATTCCTTTAAAATCGCCATTTGCATCACGTTCAGTAATTATATTCTCGAGCGCTGCCTCACCAATGTTCTTAACTGCACACAGCCCAAAACGTATAACCTCTTTCCCATCAACACTGTCAACAGTAAAATCTACATAGCTTTTGTTAACATCTGGTGGCAAAATAGTTGTACCTGTGGATAGTGCATCGTTTATATACTTAACGCGTTCTTCAGGTTTTGCATAATCAGCAGATGCTAACGCACATGAATATTGCAACGGAAAATGACATTTTAAGTATGCCGTTTGGTAAGCTACATAAGCATACGCTGCCGAGTGGCTTTTATTAAATCCGTATGCTCCAAACTTTTCAATCATGTCATACGTTTTTAATACTTTGCTTGCGTCGTAACCTAACGCTTTTGCGCCTTTAATGTTTAATTCTTCGTCGCCATCTACGAATATTTGTTTATGTTTTGCCATTACGCTGGCGTTCTTATCGCCTATTGCCCTACGTAAAATATCTGCTGTACCAAGCGAATAGCCTGCTAGCACACGTGCCAGCTCCATAACTTGTTCTTGATAAACGATAACCCCGTATGTCTCTTTCAATACGTTTTCCATAGCTGGTATATCGTAAACTACTTGTTGCCTGCCATGTTTACGCTCGATAAAGTCATCAACGACACCACCATCTAATGGACCCGGTCTAAATAATGCGTTTGCTGCAATAATATCTTCAAACACGGTTGGCTGCATTTTCTTTAATAGGCTACGCATACCGCTACTCTCTAACTGGAATATACCTAATGTATCGCCTCGTTGTAACATCTCGAACACTTCTTCATCATCTAAAGGGATATGGTCAATATCAAAATTTTCTTGTCCTTCTATTTTTCGCACTCTTGCAACTGCATCTGCAATAATTGTTAAGTTTGTTAGCCCCAGAAAGTCAAACTTTATCAACCCAATACTTTCAGCTGGTTTTTTCGCAAACTGTACAATCCTTGTTTCATCTTTTGCTGTGCGAAAAAGTGGTGCATAATCAACTATGGGAGCATCTGCAATAATTACACCTGCTGCATGCATACCAACGTTTCTAATAAGCCCCTCTACATTTAATGAGTGTTGAAGTATTTCTTCACCAAAAGGTATGCTTTCAAACTCCTCTTTCAATGTTGGATTTTCTCTAAACGCAATATCAAATGAACTTATCATAGGGCCATCAGGTATTGCTTTTGCTAACTTATTAACAACTGGCATACTAATATCATATACACGGCATACATCACGTACTGCGTTTTTAGGCTTTAGCGTGCCAAATGTCGCTATTTGTGCAACACGATCAGCGCCATATTTCTTAACTACATACTCTATAACTTCGCCACGCTTATCTGTACAAAAGTCTATATCAAAGTCAGGCATACTTGGACGTTCTGGGTTTAGAAAACGCTCAAAAAGTAAGTTAAATTGTATTGGGTCAATATCTGTAATACCTAGTGAATATGCCACTAACGAACCAGCACCAGAGCCACGCCCCGGACCAACAGGTATCCCTTGTTCACGTGCATATTTAATAAAATCCCATACTATTAAAAAATAGCCGTCAAAGCCTTTGTTTACAATAATATCTATTTCAAATTCAAGCCTATTCTTGTATGTTTCATGCTCTGATTTATCAACACGCTTTAATCTATCATCTAGCATATTTCTTGATAACTCAGTAAAGTATGACTCAATCGTATAGCCTTCTGGCACATCATATTTCGGTAGCCTTAGCTCATCAAAGTTTATTGATGTGTTACATCTTTCAGCTATTTTTACTGTGTTATGTACTGCTTCTGGTGCATAATGGAACGCTTGTAGCATTTCATCGGCAGATTTTACGTATAACTGGTCAGAATATTCATGCCCTTTACGTTTTACTATTGTTTTTTGTTGTGATTTTGAGCCGACAAGCCCATCAATCTCTGCACTGCTACCATTCTCGCCATTATTTTTGCTACTTTGCCTAGTTGTACCTTGTGAGTATTGAATATCCATCAATATCGAATGAGATTTATGATCTTTTGCCAATAAGTAATGGCTATCACATGTTGCGACAAGCTCTATGCCTGTTTCTTTAGAAATATTTAATAACTGGTTGTTTATTATTGTTTGTTCTTCTATTCCGTTTTCTTGTATTTCTAGAAAGTAGTTGCCTTTGCCCATGATACGTTCATACTCTAACGCTACTGCTTTTGCGGCTTCGTAACCATGCTTAAAAAATGTGCGTGGAACTTCACCAGCTAAACAAGCTGATAATGCAATAATTCCTTCGCTATATTTTTCTAAAATCTCTTTATCTATACGTGGTTTATAGTATAACCCATCAATATACCCCAAGCTTGATAGCTTATATAAGTTTGCTAGACCAACGTTATTTTCTGCAAGCAACACTAGGTGGTAATATACGTCACCATCTTCGCCACGCTCTTTTATGCGTCTATCGCCGGGCGCTATATATACTTCGCAACCGATAATAGGTCGAACGCCGCCTTCCTTGCATGCTTTATAGAAATCTATAGTACCAAACATTGAACCATGGTCGGTAATAGCACAAGCATCCATGCCTAGCTCGTTTAACCTTGAAACAAGTGGTTTTATCTTAATTGCACCATCTAGTGGAGAATATGTCGTGTGTAGGTGTAAGTGTACAAATTTTGCGTTTAACATTATTTTGGCTGCTCCGTTATATTTAACAATTCTTGTGCAGTATATGGTTTTTTAATATATCTAAGGTGGTTATACCTACCGATATGTTTAATATCACTGCTAATGATAATATCATATATCTTAACGTCAGTATTAGTCGGTATATCATTAATATTTGATAAAATATCACAACTAACGCCATGTATCTCAAAAACTTCTTTTGCACCAATCATGACATCTTCTTCACTTTCTATAAGTAACACTTTTATAGCCATAAATATCACCATTTTTATTCAGATAATATATCACTTTTTAATATTTTTTAACAGAGCAAATTATCATAGCAAAGACGCTGTAACTCTTTATACACGTTCTAACTATTTGATTTTATTGAGAATATTTTTTACGAATATTAAGGCTTTTTAAGAAATAACGGTTGCTATAAATTTTTCACATAATTTGTTTGCATTGTTTAGCAAGATTTGTAGTTCGTCGCTTGTAGCATTATTGATATGCACACCAGCAGATACGGATACATTACAATTAAAGGTAGATGAGATTTTTTTTGCAACTATGCGTGCTATTTCATCATCTTTGTGTTTTGGTAGACATACAGAGCTAACTGTTGCAGATATTTTGCTATCATCTGCAATGCTCTCGTGTGGTGATGCAACTGCAACTGCACCAACATGGTACTTTTCGCCACCGCAAATTGTTATGCTATAATCGTTATTGCATTTTATTGCGATCAGCTCCATTTTGTAGCGAGTGTTTTCGTCAACAACTATCTTTATTACGTCCATAATAGAAATTACCACACTTTTTTAATAAATACAATAGCGCCCGTATTGGACGCTATTACATTTGTGTGTATTTGGGTTAAAATTTTCTATCAGGTTACTAAATCTTTATAGATTCAGTCTTTCGGATAATGGTTACTTTACCAGCCTCAAATTTAATTTCAACTGCTCCGTAAAAACCACTTTCCATTGTTTGTCGCATAATTTCGTAAAGCTTTGTAAGTTGCGATTTACTCGGCTCTGCTTGTCTTACATCTGCGACGCTTACGCTTTCTGTTTTGACTGCCGACATAGTGTCCTCCTCATTTGTTATGTTCGGATAATCGCCGTACATATTATTTTTGTATGTATTTGGGTACTTTTATAATCCAATTACCTATTAGCCTCTTAACAACTCTAGCGTCATTTGAGGTATTTGGTTAGCTTGCGCCAACACTGCCATGCTTGCTTGGTACTTAACTTGTTCAGAAGTATATCTTGTTGTTTCTTCTGCAATATCTAGGTCACGTATTCTAGATTCTGCCGCTGTAATATTCGTGCGTGACTCCTCTAGGATAGATGAAGCTACTTCCATACGGTTAACTTTTGCACCAATTTCGCCACGTACGCTTATAACTATCGCCATTGCATCGTCAATTTCAGTTATTGCATTTTGTGCATCTTCTTGTGTTGCGATAACAGTTTTGTTAATACCTAATGCTGTTGTATCAAGCCGAGGGATTGTAATATCAATTTTTTCGCCTTGTTCTGTGCCAACTTGTATTTCTGTTCTATCATCAACAACATGAAGTGTTATATTTTTATCTTCTAGTCTTTCGCTTTTTTCAAACTCAAGCTTGCCAGTAAACTCGTTATAAGTTGAGTGAACACCTATTCTTGGGTCGATAATTACATCAAGCCCTTCTATCAAGTCGCCAACCCTGCTTGAAGCAGTTAATAACTCACCAACAACTACGCCAGTTTCGCTATCTTTTGCAGTAACTCTTGTTATACTATTAGTAGATTCTTGAACTACTGAAAATCCTAACGCGTCTAATACATCTTGTGAACCTATGAAAGATATTTCACCCGGCTCGCCCGGAACTGCTGTTTGAACTATAAAGTTACCAGCTGTTGCACTTATGCCAACTTCTGGGCTAGAGTTTTCAATAAATTGTACTAATTGCTTATCAACCGCTGTGTTACCGCTGCCTAAACCTAAATCTTTTACTAATGCATCGTTTAGTTTTGCTTCTACTTCTGCAAATGTGTCGTCGCCTTCTAGGTAAATATCAGTGTAGCCATCGTTGCTATATATGCGCAATTCTTGTGTAGATTGAAACATGAATATACCATTACTATCATAGAATGCGTCTACATCTGATAATTTAGTTGTAGCTGTAACAGCTTCGCCAGCGCCCCTAATTTCAACAGTAATAACGCCTGTTAATGTTTCGCTAAGTGTAGCTATTGCGCTTTCTGGAGTATATTCTTCCATGTTTAATGTAATGTTAGAATACTCAACTGCACCATTATCTTCGTTTAATGTGAACGAATGTAAAACTGTTGCATGTGTATCAACGATACCATCTTTATTGTTAGATTTTGTTAAAGAGTTAGCTTCATCAAAATATACAACTGGGCCATTATCTAGTTGCAATGTACCACCACCAGATATTGCTAATGTGCCAACTGCAGTAATATTTTTGTTATCAGTTACGTTTAACAATATTTTATCGCCAGTAGTAGCTGTAAATGGCTCGCCAACTGTAATATCTAGCCTAACATTTACTTCGTAAGAGTTACTTTGGTATGTGTAACCTGCTGTTGCAACTAATGCACCAACTGTTGTTTCAACCCAAGCACCTTCGTCGCCTTTTTCTGCAGAATAAAACTTAACACGTACTTCTGTTGCATCTGTAATGCCTTCATCGCCAGTTGTTTCTGTAAATTCAACAAGGTAGTAGCCACTCTCGTTTGAAGTAACCGCTGTGAAAGGCGTTATATTAAATGCAGACTCATCTTGTTTGTATATTGAATTGATATTAACATTATCAAAGCTACCATTGCTATCGCCAACAGTTATTGTAACATCTTCATCTGGTGAGAAGCCTTGTGGCTCGCTAACAGAAAAAGCGTTCGTTGTGCCAGCAGTTGCGATTGTTGCACCAATGCTGCCTTCTCTAATGCTAAAAATTTGTGATTTTTGTATTTCGTTAGTACCCGGGTCTGAATCAACAAGTATATCGTAATTACCTGTTTCAACTGTGCCAGTAACTATTGCTTCTATTTTGTCAGTTGAGCTATTTAACTCGCCAGCAGTATCACCGTTTAATAATTTGATAGTATTATATTCAGTAGTATCTGATATCCTGTCGATTTCTTCTTTCAACTGGTCCATTTCTTTTTGTATTTCAGCTAGGTCGCCAGCAGTATATGTACCATTAGCGCCTTGAACTGCAAGTTCTCTCATACGTCCTAAAATATCTGTAATTTGAGTAGCTGCACCTTCAGCTGTTTGTAGCATAGACATACCGTTTTGAGCGTTTTCGCCTGCAGTTTTTAAACCTACGATATAACCACGCATCTTTTCTGATATTGAATAACCTGATGGGTTATCAAAAGATGAATTAATTTCTAAACCTGAAGATAATTTTTCGATTGATTGGCTTAATCCATAAGAAGCTCTATTTAAAGCGAGCTGTGGAACCATACTGTAAATATTTTGCGTACCTAATAGTGACATTTTCCGTCCTCCTTGACTTGTTCAATAGAGGTAATCAGCAAATCCGTTTGCTGACACATATAACCCAAATAATATACACAGACTTTTTGTCTTAGATACTTTATCGGCTTATGTTCGGAAAAACTTTAGCAAAAAGTTACTATTTTTTTAATTATAAAAATCGCCTATACGAAGAAATCTAAATAAGTAGACTTTCCTCCTATCACCTTTTTTTACAATCTTTAATAATGGTATAAACTTAAACAACTCTACAATTGTTTTATCTTGTTTATATCGCTCCCTATATAGCAAAATTTTATTAAATAAGTATAGACTTTTGTTGTCGCTAGTGTATCGCACTTCTGCTATTGTTATATTTTTTATCTTTAAAGTTGCAACATCTTTTGCTGGCAATCTATATTTTTCATTAGCAGGTATGTATAACGCTTTCAATAAATACTTATATGAGTTTGTACGTTCTTGCTCTAGCACTTTATTAATAGTGCCATAATCTAGTACATCAGCATTATATGCACGTGAAAATAAATCCCATGAGTGTATAAAACGCTCTGGATTAATATTAAATAATTGAAACAAACTCTCTATACGTGCGTTACCGCCAACATCACGTTTGTAGCAAATAAACTGCTTATTAAAAATTATTGAAAATATTACGCAATGGTATGAATCAGTAACTACATAACTAGCGTTCTTGATTAGTCCAACCCATTCGCCCACTTGTCTATAGACGTCGTTATCATCTTTTTGCAAATCAATACAAACTTTATCTACCACATCGTCTTGTGATAAAAATGACTGCTTTTCATTATCATCTAAGAATGCGTATGCAACATACTCACTATCTGGGATATATGATTTATCATCTACATCATCAATAATTGTGTTATAATCATCTGCTTGTAGCAACATTGTCGGGTCTAATACACGTGTGGCATCTCTACATTGTAAATCTCTACACAAGCCAACACCTGATGTTTCCCTGACGGATACAGCATCAAACCTAGATAATAATGTGCTAATATATTCTTTCTCACGTACATTATATTGAAGTGTTTCATGACCAAAGCTAGCGGCGTAAGAGATAAATGTTTTATTACCATAAGCCCAGTTTAAGAAATACTTATAATCAAAAGCTCCTGCCCAGACTTGATCACTGCCTACAATTATTTTGCTATAATATTTTAGTTGTTTTTGTAGTTCATGTTCATATATTGCTTTGTTAGATATTTTTAAGTACTTATCCCTAAACTTATCAAAATTTATGTTCTTTTCTGTCCTATCAAGATGTTCCTTTAGCGACGGTACAATATAGTTAATAATTATTGGATTAAATCCTAGCTTTATCGTTGCTTGAGATAATGCATATGGCACTAACAATGCGCCAAAATTATATAACGAAAAATGGAAATTCATTATGCCAACATTCTTGCTAATGTCTTGAACGCCTATATTATCAGCAATGTTTTGTATAACTGGTGTATCGCCTTTGTTTAATTGTTTAATAAAGTTGTCCCTATTCTTATGCATATTACATGGAGAGTATAAAACTAAATTGCCTGCTTTTGCTTTTTCAATATCAAACTTTTCTATATATTGTAGACGGCTTTTAATAATATCAAATGCTTGCTTGCCTTTTGCGTTATTCGTTAATATTAGCGAAACCCCTGTATCATCATCAAGGTGTTGTGCAAAACTACCAATACCCCAAAAATCACCGATAGTTATATCTGCGACCCTTTTTGTAGATGTAAACGGGCAATTTGTACAATTTTCACGCAAATATAAGTTTTGTAGAAAGCCTTTCATAAAAATATTTTCATTAATATTTTCTGCAAATTCATATTCCTGGTTGTCTAGTTCATACTTCATAGAAAATCTCAAGTTCTTCCATGAATACTTTTTATCTCTAAAATCTATACTTTTTATTATAGCATTTTGTGGCAATATCTCTTTGATATAAGCGTTAAATACTTCGTTACTAGGAACACCGTGGCATACTAAATCAGCTGTTAAGAGTTTATCAGTTGCTACGGATTTAACTTCTAAAAATTTTAATAAGCCTGCTACTTGGCAAGGTGTGCCTACAAACAACACATTGCGACTAGCTTTTAATAGTTTACCTATTTCAATATACGTTGTACCTATATCAGATTGGATATATTTTGATTTCTGTAATTTTAACAGCTCAGATAATTTATCAGCGCCTATATGTATAAGTTGAAAATCCTCATCAAATGCTGCACCAAAAACTTTACCACCATTTAATATTGTATGTTCTGCTAATAAATTAAACACACCACCAGATGAACTACGCCTTCTGCTATCTTTATTTACGTTTGCACATGCGTAACAGTCATCAACACTTTCGTTACTATTTTCATATTTAATAGCTGGGCATACTTTAACACATCTATAGCAGTCTATGCAATTTTCTTCCTTTATTATAGCGTATCTAAAACCATCAATAAGCTTCATTTCAATAGTGTCTTTTGGGCATACTTGTGCGCAAGCAGAGCAACCAAAGCAATCTTTTATATTTTTAAGAATTTGTTCCATATGCTCTCCTTAATCTTTGCAACCCTGATATAATTAAATAAATATACCCGACGTTTTTGTATCTTAAATAGTGGAAAAATACCAAGTAACTTTATATAAACAATACTATTTTTAACTTGCTGTGTGCCAATAGTGATACCAAAAGGGCTGTATTGCTCCACTTCTGTATCAATACCGCAATCAAATATTCTTGACTGATTTATTAGAGATTGCTTAATGTATTGTTTTTTTTCTTCGTCACTAATATCAACCATATTAGATATTGTGTTTATATAAATATCGCTTATTCTCTTGTAGTGGCTTTCCATGTCTATAATATTATGACTATGAGAACTGCTATAAACTATATATTTTGCTAGTTTGTCTTCAATAAAGCATGCTTTATACTTATACGATAATGGAAGTATCATTTGTATATTTTGCCCAGCTGTGCCTTCATATATTTTACGTGTTGGATATACAGATAAGAACGCCTCTCGCCTTACAATAGCTGTCAAGCTAATATATGACACATTATCACTTGATAATAATGAATTAAATAGTTCCTCTTTATCCATAGGTTCTCTATGCCATGAGCTAGTTACTGCTTCAATATTCTTTTCGCTTGTTACATCAACAGCACTGAAGCCAATACCGCAGTCCTTATTTTGTTCCATCAGCTCAACTTTTTTAGATAAATGGTTACTGTAAATAATATCGTCAGAGTCAAACCATACAAGGTAATCACCAGTAAATATTTGTAGCCCTTTATTTATTGCAGCAGCCTGCCCTAAGTTGACTTGCTCAATGTATATAACTGTCCAACCCTTAGCCTCTAGCTTAGGTACATAGTTATCAAAAACTTGTTTAGTATTATCTGTAGAGCCATCATTAATAAATATTAGCTCAACATTATGATAATCCTGTTGCACTAATGATAACATATAATTATGTAAACTATTTTCGCCATTGTAACATGGAGTAACTATTGAAACCTTACTCATAACTTGCCCCAGTTAATATTGCTTGTAGATAATACGACTATAATAATCGCCCATATCTAACGCTTGGTAACCCAGTTTTGATAAATCATATGCTAGTACTGTTGCGCAAGCACCTGCTTCAATATATATTAGCCAATCTTTATCGTACTTTAATATATCAGACATTATTCTGTCATACTCACCATATGCCTTTGACGGTGGCACGTTGACAAATGCCCTTTCTAGCGTGTTATCAAAATACCAATCATCTTGGCAGATTTTTGACGCTTCATTTACTACAAATAATATTTTTTTATCTGCCCAGATAGCTGAAATATTATCACGTTTTTGTTTCCTTTCTTCTTTACTATCTGTAGCCCTAAAGTAATGTAAAAATAAGTACGCATTACCGTAAGGCCTATCTGTTACAAACGATATATTCTCTAAATCTTTTGCCTCTAGTCGTCTACTGTAATACCATGCAAAGTGCTGCCTAGCACCTTTTAAAAGTTTATCATCATCAATATTGAACTGGTTAAAGCAAACTAAGCAAGTATCATCTGTACCGCTTTCGCAAATTTCAATAAGTCGCTTTTTTAGCCCCTCAAACACAGGGTCTTTTGCTAGCATGTTACCAACAAGTTCTTCGCCGTCCCCTATCCTTGCAACAGAGCATTTATGCTTTACTACATAATTTATTGAATCTTCAGCAGATAATATGTTTTTTGGATAAGCTTTATAAACAGCGATCAAGCCTGCAACTTCATCAAAAGAGAATTTGTTATACTTTAGATTTTCCCACCATTTAGATTTATATTTTTTTGGTACAAAGAACGCTAAGTTATACAATATTTTTTCAAACGAATAGTTTTTACTAATCTTTATCCTTATCCCAAGTATGTGAACTATTGTCCAATCTGTCCTACGAACTATTTTAAACATAACATGCCCTTGTATTTCATAATGATAAATTTGTTATACTTTATTTATTTAATGTAGACAAGTAGTATATAAAAAAAGCACAGTCGTAAAACTGTGCTTAATTATATTTAACTAATGATAGTTATTAATCTTCTTGTGTTTTGCCTAATTTATCAGCAAATATTGAGCCAAAGCTAAATGAATTATCGTCAGATGCCATTTTCTTCATGTACTCTTTTGCTTCACGCTTTTCAGAATCGTGCAAGTACTTTCTAACAGATAGTGTAACTTGCTTATCTCTAGTATCAGCTTTAATAACTACTGCAGTAATCATGTCGCCTTCGTTATAGCTGTCAAGCGATGGGTGCGCTGGGTCTAAATCGTTTTGTGCGATTATACCAACTAAGTTAAGCGGAAGTTCAACTTCAAGACCTTGCTTGTTTACTGATACGATTTTTGCCTCAATAACTTTACCTTGTGGTAATAGTTTAGAAACTTCTTTCCATGGGTTTGCTTCAAGTTGTTTGATACCTAAGCTGATACGCTCTTTTTCGTCATCAATCGTTAAGATTTTTGCTTCAACAGTATCGCCAACATTATATGCAGAATTTAAGTCTTCTGGCAAATCAGTCCATGAAATATCGCCTTTGCGGATTAAGCCATCTACGATTGAGCCAAAATCAACAAATAATCCAAAATCTGTAATGTTTTTGATAGTACCACTAACAACAGAACCAACAGGGTTAGTTTCTTGTAGTGTTATCCATGGGTTTTCTGATAACGCTTTGATAGAAAGAACAACACGTTTGCGTTCTTCATCATAGCCAACAACGCTACCAATAACTATATCTTTAGCATTTAATGCTTGTTTTGCACTTTTTAACCAGCTAAGTTCTTCGTTAGGGATAAAGCCATCAACGCCGTTTTCAAGCTCTACAACATAACCAGCACGCTTTCTTGTGATGATTGGTCCTTCAACTTCGCTACCTATTGCATATTTTGCAGCAGCCTCTGTCCAAGGGTCATCAGTAAGTTGACGCATACCAACAGCAACTTTTTTAGTTTCAAGGTTGATTTCTAATACTTCAACTTCAACTGTGTCGCCTTCTGCAAGGTATTTGTTAGGGTTTTTAACACGTCCCCAAGCTATCTCGTTTTTGTGAAGGAAGCCATCAATAGCAC
>CAYJIW010000022.1:416-24015 GCA_964370335.1 uncultured Deferribacteraceae bacterium | reverse complement strand
CCTTAGCTTGCTTATAATTTCAGTTGGTTATAACTTGTCCCAGCACCTCACAATAAATTAAATTAATATACTCATTGGTATTATTTACCTTTTAAGCCTAATCAATAAATGCACCACCACTACTAACGCCATGACGCACCTATCCTTATAAACATACACGACACACAAAATACCAATACCACTTGCACAATATGCAATATAGTTGCAACACACCACCCACAACCAAGCTTTAGGCGTATTTATCCTATAAATTTGCACGATACATCATAAACCCATGCTGTAATGCTTGTATGTAGTTATAGTTATCCATGCACCTTATTGGCACTCAAGCCATAGGCGTACTTATCCCTATAAATACACATGATATGCATTACAACAATGCCATAGTGTAAGAGTATAGTTACAATTATCCATGCACCTGTTCGCACTCAAGCTTTAGGCGTACTTCACCATATAAACGAATACAACTTACATACATTGGCAGAAAATTACTGATATAGCAGACTTTTAGCCAACTTATGACAAAAAACAAAAAAAGCCAGCTATGGACTTGCGTCCATGCTGGCTCGAGTTGTACTGATACCGTATTCATGTATAACAAATTATAGCGTAAACTCCATAATTTGTACTTTTAGTTTTAAAAGGGTTATCCCCTTATGATTTACAATATACACTATCTACATAAAATGTCAAGTAAAATCTTATAAACATATGTAAAGGGCAACTCAAAAACAACCGCAAAAGCCTTTACTACAAGCTTTTGCAGCAAGAATAAAAATCGACAAACCTTACTATTTGTATTGCATACTATAGATAGCCACACCTCACTTTGCTCGGTTCGCTATGACGTGCAAGTGCTAAAGTAATTTACTGCTAAAAAAAGGAAAATTTGCCATAAATGTCACTGCGAGAAGCATTTTAATGCGACGTGGCAGTCCATGTTTTACTTACATAAAAATTAATTTTCTCTTAGATAATTACAAATATTTATTGCCACATTTTCTGGCAATTTTGCAACTTCTTTAAGTTCTTCAACAGTTATATCTTTTCTGTTATGTATATCTGGGAATGCTTGTAACAAATCTTTCAAACGCTTTTCGCCTAAGCCTTCAATCTCTAACAATGGCGATTTAGACATACGTTTCAACGCTAAACTACGCGAATACGTGATTGCAAACCTGTGTGCCTCATCACGCATACGCTGTATAAAATGCAACAAAGCATCGTTTTTACGCAATATCACTGGGTTTTTCCTGTTCGGCAAGTGGATATGTTCAATCGTATCTTCTTGCAAGTGTTTGATAGCTCGCATTGGTCTGCTCTTACTAATTGATATAAAGTTCGCCTTAAAGCCTGCTTCTTCGGCTGCACGCAATGTGCTAGATAACTGCCCTAAGCCACCATCAATTATGTATAAATCCGCCTCTTGCTCGCTACCGTCTTTTATATTTTCGCCTTTACGTGTAAATAGTTCATACATCGACTGAAAATCGTCATTACCAGCACTTTTTATCTTATATTTGCGATAATTTTGCTTTGAGAACTCGCCATTTATAGCAGTGACAGAAACACCAACTGTATGCTCGCCACCTAAGTGCGATATATCTACACACTCTACACGTTTTATATCTTCTGCACCAATCAGTTGCGATAACCGTTCTGACACATCACGTCTTTCACCAACTTTACGCAAATAAAGCTCCGTTTGTTCTTCCGCATTCTTTTTAGCAATATCCATTATGCCAGTTATGCCACGTTTTCTAATATGCACGCTACGCCCTGCCATTTTCGAGAGTGCCAGTTCTAACAACTCGGAATATTCGCCACCACCAATGGCAAGTAGCTCTGGAAACTGGCGCACATTTGCGTAAAATTGCATAATAAACGCTTCTAAAAGTTCATCTTCGCCATCGGTAAAAAAGCGAGTAGTGACACCTATCATCTTGCCACCACGTATAAAAATCTGCGTGATACCCATAACTGATGCGATATTATGCATATAAAACACGTCGATACTTCTATCGTCGATAATATTTGTAACTGATTGCTTTGAAAATAAGCGTTTGATCGAGTACAACCTATCACGTATGTTGCCAGCTTCCTCAAATTGCAGATTTTTAGAATATTTTTCCATTTGTTGTTGAAGTAATGCTTCTACTTCATCTGTTTCGCCTTTAAAAAACTTGCGTACACTAAGCGCAATATCTAGGTAATCTTTTTTTGATATAAAGTTTTCGCAAGGTCCATAACATTTTTTTATCTGATATTTCAAACAGATACGCCCTTCTTTAAACTTATGGTTAGAACAAGTACGAAGTGGGAACGACGAACGCAACAACTCAATCATTTGCTTTAAGTCGCCAACATTGACGAACGGACCAAAATATATAGCTTTATCGTCAGAAATATTGCGTGTGTAAACTAATCTAGGATATTCTTCGTTAGTTAGCATAACATACGGATAGCCTTTTGAGTCCTTTAATAAGATATTATACTTAGGCATTTCCGTTTTTATAAGGTTTGCTTCTAGCAAAAACGCTTCCACTTCGTTTTCTGTGACGATAGTTTTTACATCTACAGCGTGCGAAAGCATTTTTTCAGTCTTTATAGTTTTTGCACCTTGGTTAAGGTATGACGCAAGCCGATTGCGTAAAGATTTTGCTTTACCAACGTATAATATCCGCCCTTTTGCGTCTATAAACATATAAACGCCCGGCTCTTTCGGTATATCAGATAAGTTTATCTTTATATCTTTTCTAGCCAACCGATACCCTTTTAGCTTCTATAATCTGCGTTAATTCTTACATAATCAGCAGTTAAATCGCACGTATAAAACAACGCTTGCCCGTCGCCTGTGTTTAGGTCAATAATTATTTCGTATTCGTTTTCTTGCATGATTTTATATACTTCATCTTCGATTTTATAATCAATAATCATACCGTTTGTGACGTAGTGAATATCGTTAAAATATATATCTACATTATCTGGATTAAACCTAGCGCCCGATGCACCAGCCGACGCAAGCAAACGCCCCCAGTTTGGGTCGCAACCAGCAAACATAGTTTTTACAAGTGGCGAGTTGGCTATTTTTGATGCGCATAGCTTAGCTTCTTGGTCGTTTGTAGCGCCTTGCACCCTAATAGTTACAAGCTTTGTAGCACCTTCGCCATCTATTGCCATCATGCGTGCAAGCTCAACAGCAACAACGCTTAACGCCTCAACAAATTGATCGTAATTTTTATCATTTATTTCAACACCAGACATACCGTTTGCAAGCGCAATAAGTGTATCGTTCGTACTCATGTCGCCATCAACTGTTATTGCGTTAAAAGAGTTATCAGCAACATCTAACAACGCCTTATGCAACATATCTGCACTAATGCCAACATCAGTCGTGATAAATCCAAGCATAGTTGCAAGCGATGGCGCAATCATACCAGCACCTTTGCAAGTACCGCCTATAGTGTAAATCCCTGTATCACTTTCAACAATTACAGCAAACTCTTTCGGAAATGTATCAGTCGTTAGTATCGCTTTTGCAAAATCTTCGCCACCATCGTCAGATAAGTTATCAACAAGCGTTGGGATAACTGCACCTATTTTTTCATGCGGAAGCTGTACGCCTATTACACCAGTAGATGCCACAAGTACAGAGTTTTTCTTTACACCTAGTGCTTTAGATACGTTTTCAGCTGTAATTTCTGTCGAGTTATCACCATGAACACCTGTACAAGCGTTTGCGTTGCCAGAATTGACAATAATTGCGTAAATTTTATCGTTATTTTCTTGTAAAATGCGTCTATCATACTTTACTGGCGATGCTGCAACGATATTTGCAGTAAATAAACCAGCCGCTGTGCATGCCTCATCACTAACTAATAATGTAACATCAGGGTCTACCCTGCTTTCGCCTTTAATTTTTGCCAACGCAGATGACGCCCTAAACCCTAACGGTGCAGTAACTCCGCCTTCATTTATCACATTAATCATATTAATCCCTCGCTATCCTCAAGCCCCATAATAATATTCATACATTGCACCGCTTGCGATGATGCACCCTTCAACAAGTTATCTATGACAGATAAAATAATCGCTTGGTTACCCTTTTTATAAACTGCAATATCTATAAATGGTTGGTTTGCAACATCTTTTATAGCAGGTATATTTTTACGCATACGCACAAGTTTATTATGTTTATACTTGTTTGCTATCACGTCAAAAAGTTCATCAGCAGATTTGTCTGATTTGAAATATATTGTCGACTCGATACCACGGTTAATAGGTAACAAATGCGGGGTAAAAACAACATCAACATTGCTATCAACCTTGCCCAAAATATCGTTCATTTCGTCGTTATGCCTGTGGCTCAACACACCATACGCTTTAAAATCTTCGTTAGTTTCGCAATAAGATGTAGCTAAGCTAGCTTTTCTGCCAGCACCAGAAACACCCGATTTGCTATCTGCAACAATGTATGAAACATCAACCATGCCAGCCTCTATAAGCGGATACATAGGCGTGATAACAGATGTAGGGTAACAACCCGGAACAGCTACTAACCTAGTTTTTGCAATCTTATCAGCATAAAGTTCTGCATTGCCATAAACAGCGTATTGCAAAAGTTCCTTAGCAGTGTGGGAAACATCGTAAACTTTTTCGTATAGTTCGTAGTCGCTCATGCGAAAATCTGCACTCAAGTCGATAACGATTTTGCCTTTGTTATAAAGTGTTTTAGCAATTTCCATAGCAGTTTTATGTGGTAGGCACAAAAAGAAAATATCGGCATTTTCTGCATGATGCTCAATATCGTTTTGCGTAAGTACAATATCACAAATATTTGATAATATAGAAAAAACTTCTGATATTTTTTTACCAGCATACGTTTCAGATGTTAAAGCGACAAGCTGGATATGTTTATGTTTAGCAAGCAACTTGACAAGTTCAACACCTGTATAGCCAGTCGCTCCAATTACAGATACTTTCATAAAAAAACTCCAATCATAGTAAATTTGAGTACAGTTTAGCACATAATTAATCAAAAATGAATATTTTATATAAAAACTTTCAACATATTTTACAAACGCAAAAAGTATTCATTAACAGCAATTTATATGTTTTGTTAATTTATTTTCGTACATAATAGTGATTTTTTTCTTGACTATGTAGCTTTAAAGTATTAAATTATACATTAGAAAATTGTGTATCGGAATAACCGAGCCGAATTATGATAGTAGTTTTTTGCACTACTATGTCCATAGTTCGGCTTTTTGTGTTGTGGCGAGTGATTAAAATGGAGTTTTCTATAGTCGCATGGACGCGAAGTTGTATGCAAATTATTTGCAGTGAGTAGGCGAACAACGTCGGAATGATATTCATCAATCGGCTACTAGCCACTTGCCAAAACACAAAAAGCGGTACGCTGTGCTGTGCTACATTAATAATAAGTGGTGATTATTATGGTAAAAGATGTAAACTTATCAACAGCTTATCAACAACAGTTGCAACAAGCAAGCTCGCAAAGTAGCGTTGAAAAAAGAGAGATTGCTGTTGTCGAACCAAAAAAGATCGACACAGAAAAAATCGTCAAAGCTACAGAAGAAGCTAGCGAACGCATGAAAGATAGCGCTGAAAAGATTGAAGAAATCAAAGAAGCTGTTGAAGAAATGAACAAAAGGCTTGATAATTCAAACATTAGCCGAAAGTTTGAGTATGATAACGATCTAGATCGCCCAATTTTAAGGGTTATCGACACCAATACTCAAGAAATAGTTAAGCAAATGCCTACTGATGAAATACTTGATATTTCCAGAAGCATACGTGAAATGGTTGGAATAATTACGGATAGCCGTATATAGCGCATGTTGCAGTTGTACATCAATAAAATACAGCTACATAATTAACATTATACATGTGTGCAATATTTTGCCGCCTTTTCTCTGCTAGTATGCACTTATGGTGGTCATACTAATATTTCTTTTTTAATTATTGCTTAGGTACTAATTCTAACTTTAAATTCATATTCATTCCCTTTGCAATTTTTTGCAAAGTCGAGATTGTAGGGTTTAGCTTACCATTTTCTAACTTACTAATATTAGTTCTATCTATACCTATCCTATCAGCTAATTGTTGCTGTGTAAGATTTAATTTTATACGTGCATTGACAATAGCACTAATTATTTCATATTCAGGTGCAAGCCTATCATACTCTGCTTTAGCTTCAGGACTTTTAAGAAGCTCCTCTTTAAAATCATTAAATTTCATATCAAATTCCCTCACGCTTAATGTAGTCATCACGATGCTTTTTAGCTAGTGCAATTTCATTTTTCGGTGTACGCATCGTCTTTTTAGTAAATCCATTTGTCAACACTATTTTTTTATCAACATAAAAAAAATATAATATTCTAGTGATATTTGATGAAAACTTAATTCTCAATTCAAATATCCCGTCATCAAGATGTTTTGTATAAGGATCACGAAGTCCATTACCATATGTAGATAATAATTCGACAGTACGTATTATCTTCGCTTGCATTTTTTCGTTTTGAGATAAAATAAATTCTTTTACTGGAACTGTTTTACTATCTTTCTCATACATAATGACTTCAAATTTATCCATAACTACAATATAGTGCATTATATACCACATTGTCAATTAGTTTTTCTAAAGCTTAGCGTAAATGAGCAAGTGGTTAGGTAAACAACAAAGTAGTAGCGTAAAATTCTCGCTAAATTATTTTTATTAATGTATTTTTTATTGAAGTTAATGTTTAGCGTAGATTTCATGCTAATACAAGGCGGCTCGAGCAATCACGACAGGAGTTTACATAAAGCTTAGCGTAAATGACTGAGTGATTGTAAGAACAACGCAGTAGTAGCGTGAAATTCTCGCTAAATTATTTTTTGCTTGATATGTTGTGTAAAACGTACTACTATACGCCCTAAATATAATTTATCAAGGCGTACACCAATGAGACAAACACAATTTTTTATCAATACTTTACGTGAAAATCCAGCTGATGCAGAGGTTGCTAGCCATACGCTTATGATGCGTGCTGGCATGATTAGAAAAGTTGCTGGAATATATAGCTATATGCCACTAGGGCTTAGGGTTATCCGCAAAGTTGAAGAAATCGTTAGGCAAAGCATGAACGAAGCTGGCGCTATCGAGTTACTTATGAGCGCTGTGCAACCAGCGGAACTTTGGGAAGAATCTAAGCGTTGGAACTACTACGGTAAAGAGTTGCTACGCCTTAAAGATAGACATAACAGAGATTTTTGTATTGGGCCTACGCATGAAGAAGTCATCACCGATATTGTGCGTGGTGTTATCAACTCATATAAGCAACTTCCGCTTAACTTATACCAAATACAAACAAAATTTCGTGATGAAGTTCGCCCTCGTTTCGGCTTGATGCGTGGACGTGAATTTATTATGAAAGACGCTTACTCTTTCGATATTGATGACGCTGGTGCAGAACTTAGCTATAAAAAAATGTACGACGCATACCGCAAAGTTTTCGAGCGTTGCGGACTTAGATATAAAGTTGTTGATGCTGATAGCGGTTCTATTGGCGGTTCGTTCTCTCACGAGTTTATGGTACTTGCTGATACTGGCGAAGATGCTGTTATATCTTGTACTGCTTGCGAATACTCGGCTAATATCGAAAAAGCTGTCGTTACAGATAAATATAACATGTCTGACGAAGCGGAACTAAATTCACAAGAAGTTGCAACACCAGATATGCATACAGCTGTTGAAGTTGCAGAATTTTTGAACATTGAGCTTAAAAAAGTTGTCAAAACAATGATAGTTAAACTTGAAGGCGTAAAAGACGAAAAAGGCAAAGAGTGCGAAAAGCTTATTGCTGTTGTCGTTGCTGGCGATAGGGAAGTAAACCTTGCTAAAATAAAATCGCTTACTGGTGCTACTATTGCTGATTTTGCTAGCCCAGAAGAAGTTTATGACGCTATCGGTTGCCGTATTGGCTCGCTTGGCGTGCAAAATATGCCACTAGATGTTTATGCAGATAACGAACTAAAATATATTAAAAACATCGTAATTGGTGCAAATAAAGAAGGTTACCACATTACAAATATTAATGTAGATAGAGATTATACACCTAAAATGTTTGCAGATATTAGGAACGCTAACGAAGGCGATATTTGCACAGAATGTGGCGGAGTGTATGAAATTACACGTGGTATAGAAGTTGGGCATATTTTTAAACTTGGTACAAAGTATTCTGACTCGATGAACGCAAAAGCACTCGACAACAACGGCAAAGCTATTACGCTTGCGATGGGTTGCTATGGCATAGGTATCGGACGTACTGCTGCTGCCGCGATTGAGCAAAACTATGATGAAAAAGGAATTATTTGGCCACGTGCGATAGCTCCTTTTGAAGTTGTTGTTGTACCTATCAACACAAACGACGAAGAAGTAATAAAAATTGGCGATAATATATATGAGGACTTGAAATTTAATCAAGTTGATGCTATATTAGATGATAGGAACGAGCGTGCAGGGGTTAAACTTAACGATGCTGACTTAATCGGCTATCCGTTGCGTGTTAGTATCGGCAAAAAAACGCTTGCAGAAGGCATGGTTGAGATATTTATTCGTAAAAGTGGCGAAACTATCCTTGTAAAGCCTTCTGACGTAACAGAAAAAGTTAAATCGTTGCTTGACGATTTATAAGCTTGATAATTTTTTTATATGTGATATAATAAAGTTTCAAGGTGCATTTAACAACATTACTACTATTTTAGGATGTAGAGGATTATATGAAAAAGAAATACACTATCATGATTTTCAATTCTGAAAAATATGGCAAGTCAAAGTCTGTCACAATTTCATCAAAGCCATTATGGTTTGCTGTTATATTTTTTACGCTGTTAGTTATTGCTGCTATTATTAGTGGTTATATGTCTTACAGGCTATATGCTGAAAATGCTTTATTGCGTGCATCTAGTGGCTCTTATGTCAATATAGAATCGCAAGCTGGCGTCTACGCTGACCAACTTGAAGAAATTAGCAGAAAAGTTGTTAAACTTGACGAACTTGAATATAAAATTAGAGATTTAATGTCTTTCCAAACTGGCGACAAAGTTTTAAAACAAGTTGCTGTTGGTGGTAAAGAGATTGACATATTACGTGGTTATTTTGCTACATCTGATAGAAGAGAGCAAGAGTTTTTCGACAACCTTGAAGAAACACTCATGGCTATGAGTATGGAGCTTGACCAACGTGAGCTTGGCCTTGCAGAGCTTATCGACTTCCTTGAGGAGCAAAGGTTGATGATGTTATCTACACCTACAATATGGCCTGTTTATGGTTGGGTTTCTAGCCCATATGGGTTTAGAACATCGCCTTTCACTGGTAACAGAACATTCCACGAAGGTTTAGATATTGCTGCTAGATATGGTCTGCCTGTTTACTCTACTGCAAAAGGCATAGTTGTTTTTGCTGGCGATAGAGCTGGTTATGGCAAGCTTGTTACTGTTGACCATGGTTATGGCTACATGACTAGATATGCACACAACAGTAGCCTTACTGTTAAAGCTGGCGACAAAGTCGATAAAGGCACAATAATTGCAAAAGTTGGCTCATCTGGTAGAAGTACTGGACCTCACGTTCACTACGAGGTACTTGTTAACGGTATCCCTGTGAATCCTGGCAAATTTATTATCGAAAGTAACTAAAATTTAAAATATATGCATACGTAATATGCGGCGTCCGATAAGCTAAATTGCTTGTGGGACGCTTTTTTATTGGACGAGGTGTGATAGATGTTATCTGTTGTTATACTTGCTGCTGGCAGTGGCACTAGGATGAAATCTAGTAAATCAAAAGTATTATTTGAAGTTGGTGGTAAGCCGATGATTGATTACGTCATTGATGTTGCTAACAGCCTTGATACTAATAATATTGTAGTTGTTGTTGGCAAAGATGCAGAAAGCGTTAAAAACCACCTTAAAGATATTGATAATATTACTTTTGCGGTGCAAGAACAACAACTTGGCACTGCTGATGCAGTTAAATCTTCGCTAGATTATATTAAAGGCGATGATGTATTAATACTTTGTGGCGATATGCCATTTATGAATAAGGACGTTATTAAATCATTTATAGATGATAAAAAAAGCAAAGTAAATGTTGTTAGTGTTATAAACGATAACCCTACAGGATATGGCAGGATCGTTCGTGATGTGACTGGCAATGTTATAAAAATAGTTGAAGAAAAAGATGCCGATAAATACGTAAAACGCATTACAGAAGTTAATACAGGCGTATATCTTATTGATACAAAACACTTAAAATCTGCTATTAACACTATTGATAGCAACAACTCTCAAAACGAATACTACTTTACAGATATTGTAGATAAAAACGCATATGTACATATTGCTGATGATAAAGATGAATTTGCTGGCATTAATGATAGGTTGCAACTTGCAAACATGTCAAAAAAAATGTGGCGTAAACGTGCAGATGATTTTATGCTTAACGGTGTATCAATACTTGACCCTGATACATTTTATGCAGATAGCGATGTCGAAATTGAAAGCGACGTAACTATATACCCTAACGTAACACTACAAAAAGGTACAAAAATCAGTCATGATAGTGTTGTTATGTCTGGTGTTAGGGTTGTTTCATCTACTATTGGCACAGGTTGCACAATTAAAGATAACTCGCTGATTGATAGCTCTACTATTGGTGATAACTGCTCAGTTGGGCCTATGGCGCACTTGCGACCGGGTAGCGTATTAAAAGGTGATAACAAAATAGGTAACTTTGTCGAGTTAAAGAAGGCCATTATCGGTATCGGTTCAAAGGCTAGCCATTTGACATATCTAGGCGATTGCGAGCTTGGTAAAGATGTAAATATCGGTTGCGGTACAATCACTTGCAACTACGATGGTTATAATAAACATAGAACAATTATTGGTGATAATGTTTTTATAGGTAGCGATGTTCAACTTGTTGCACCAGTTGAAGTTGGTAGTGGCGCTATAGTTGCTGCTGGCACAACTGTTACAAACAATGTTGAAAGCGACAGCCTTGCAATGTCACGCACAAAGCAAAACAATATCGCTAATATGGGTAAAAAACTTAACGAACGAAACAAGGCTAAAAAAGAAAAATGAGAGAAGACTTTTCAGCATCAATACGCAAATTTTTCGCAAAGCATGATACAGTAGCAGCGCTTAGTATAGCTATGATTATTGGTGTGGCTGCAGGCTTTGGCAATATCATTTTCCGTTCACTTATACATTTCTTTCAAGGGTTATTCTTTGGCATAGATAGCGAAGTTATGCTTACTGCGCTTGAGAAAGCTCCCGTTTGGCAAATTATATTAATACCTGCGTTTGGCGGGTTACTTGTTGGTGTTATCAAGCACTTTGTTCCTAGCGCAAACGGTTCTGGCGTTAGCGAAGTTATAAAATCAATTTCATTCAAAACGCCTATATCTATTATGAAAGGCATTATGCGCACATTAACATCAGGTATCACACTTGGCTCTGGTGGCTCTGCTGGACGTGAAGGCCCTATCGTATTAATCGGTGCGGCTATCGGCTCTACTGTTGGTAGATTATTCAAGCTATCATCAAATAGGCTTAGCACATCAATAGCTTGCGGTGCATCTGGCGGTTTAGCTGCTACATTTAACACGCCAATGAGTGGCGCAATGTTTTCTGCCGAAGTATTAATGGGCGAGTTTGGATTAAAAACATTTAGTCCGATAATGATTTCTGCTGTTACTGCAACTGTAATTAGTAGATATTGGTATGGCAACAAGGTTACGTTTGCTGCGCCAGAATATATAATGTTTAGCCATACAGAGCTTATATTATACGCTATTATGGGTGCGTTTATCGCTGTTACTTCAGTATTTTTTATACGCTTCAACTTTTTCGTTGCAGAATATTTTGGACGCTTACAAGTTCCAACGTGGGTAAAGCCTGCTATTGGTGGCTTGATGATGGGTGTTATCGCTGTATTTTGTCGCAACATTATGGGTGTAGGCTACGGCACAATTATGCAAATATTAGATAGTAACCTTACTGGCTTTATATTGCTTGTGTTTGTGTTTTTGAAGATAGTTGCAACGTCGTTGACACTTGGCTCTGGCGGTGCTGGCGGTCATTTCGTTCCTAGCTTATTTATAGGTGCATCGGCTGGTGGTTTCTTTGGCTGGTTTATGCAACTATTGTTTCCAGAGATAGCTGGTAGCGGTACTTATGCACTTGTTGGTATGGCTGCGATGCTTGGTGCTGTTATGCGTGCGCCGATTACATCTATATTCATGATTTTTGAAATTACTCAAAGTTATCAAATAGTTCTGCCTGCAATGCTTGCATGTATTATTGCATATGTTGTAGATGGTGCGATAGAAAAGGATAGCATATTTACGTGGACACTTAGCCGTGAGGGGTTTAAGTTTGGCAAAGGTGTCGAGCAAAGCGTGCTAGGTTCTATCTATGTGCGTGATATAATGTTGACAGATATTATTAGATTTCGTGAAGATACAACTTTTGTTGAAATTCGTCAATCTATCGAGCGTAAACCGCATGCTTATTTCCCTGTTGTTGATAACAACGATTATTTAACAGGGATAATATCGCTAAACGACTTAAAAACTGTTTTCTTTAAAAACGAAGAAACTTTGTCGCTAACCGCTAAAGATATGGGGATAAGAAAAAATATAATAACCGTGCGTGAGGACGAAACATTGCTTGAAGCGATGGTTGATTTTGGTATAAAAGATGTTGGCGATTTACCAGTTGTTAGGCATACTCCGCAAGGGTTGCTACTAATAGGCTTGTTACGTAGGAGCGATATTATTATTGCATACAACAAACGTATAGTAGATTTTGCACCATCACCACAATAGTTTATAAAAGGTAATAACATTGAGCATATATAAAGATGAATTAAACGAAATACAATATGAAGCTGTTACAACTACAGAGGGTTCTGTTTTAGTGCTTGCTGGTGCTGGCACAGGTAAAACACGTGTTATTACATACCGCATTGCACACCTTATAAAAGAACGTGACGTATCGCCCGGAAATATACTTGCTGTCACCTTTACAAACAAGGCAGCTGGCGAGATGAAGCATAGGTTACGTCAGCTTGTTGGCAACCTTGCAAACGCTGTACACATGGGAACTTTCCACTCAATATGCTTAGGGCTACTTAGGCGTGATGGCGAAAAGGTTGGCGTACCTTTCGGCTTTGGCATAATAGACCAAGACGATAGAGTAACTGTCGTGCGTGACGCAATGAAGCGTATTGATATGGATACGAAAAAATATCCGCCAAAGCAATACTTAAACCACATAAGCAACTACAAAAACTTGATAGATTACGTTGAAGGTTACCCACCAGCAACAAACGCACTTCTACGTTTTGGCGAAGTGTTTAACTTATATCAAGAATCACTAAAACATCAACGCTTGATTGACTTTGACGATATGATTTCGCTAGCAGTTAGGTTACTACTATCTAGCGAAGAAACACGAAAAGAGTATCAAGCACTATACAAATATATTTTAGTTGACGAATACCAAGATACAAACTTTGTACAATTTGAGTTGCTACGCTTATTAGCTGGCGATAATGGCAACTTATGCGTTGTTGGTGACGATGACCAATCAATATACGGTTGGCGTGGTGCTGAAATAAAAAATATTCTTGAATTTGATAAAATATTTAACGACGTTAAAGAAATTAAGCTAGTTGGTAACTATCGTAGTGGCTCTAATATACTAGATATTGCTAACAAACTGATAGAAAACAACTTTTATAGACGTGGTAAGCAACTAAATGCGTGCAGAGGTAGCGAAGGTTTAGTCGATAGGGTTGCATTACAATCTGAACTTGATGAAGCTATGTACGTCGTCAAGCAAATCGAAGCGCACCATGCAAAAGGTGTTAGCTACTCTGATATGGCTGTACTTTATAGAACTAACGCACAATCTATCAACTTTGAAACAATGCTTAACCGTGATAGAATACCATACAAAGTTATTGGCGGTACAGGGTTTTACCAAAGGCGAGAAATTAGAGATGTACTCAGCTATTTACGAATATTTGATAATAAGTATGACACTGCTGCCTTTAAAAGAAGCTTGCTTACTCCGCCACGTGGCATAGGCGATGCAACTGTTGAAAAAATTGTCAACTACTCTATTGATAATAATATTGATATTATTTCTGCATTAGTAGAAATGTCACCTAAGCTTAAACGATTTGAAGATGGAATTAAAAGCTACTTATCTGTGATTGATAAGCTATCGACGATTACTTCGCTTAAAGCAATGGTAGAACACATCGTTGAAGAAACAGAATATAAAGACTATCTAAAAAAATATGAAGATAAAATAGAAGCAGAACGTAGAATTGATAACGTACTTGGTTTATACTCTGCTGCTGCAATGTTTGAAGAAAGTAACGAAGATGCTACACTCACAGACTATTTAGCTAGCACTGCACTCATCACAACTACTGAAGATAGTGAGGAAGGTGTCGTTAAGTTGATGTCGCTACACTCTGCAAAAGGGTTAGAGTTTAAGATAGTGTTTTTAACTGGGCTAGAGGACGGGTTATTTCCACTAGCTAGTGCCGAGGGCGATGGCGATATTGAAGAAGAACGCAGACTTTGTTACGTAGGTGTTACACGTGCAATGGATACGCTATACTTAACAAACGTATCAAGCAGATTTAGATACGGCAAACGTGATTATATGCGTCAATCACGTTTCTTAACAGAGATGTTTGGTGGCGCACGCAAAAGTGCCACAACTAACAATATGCAACGCACAGCCACTAACAACGTACAAATGAAACAGCCTGTAACAGCTAGTACTGCAAGTAACTCACAAAGTACATTTAAGAAAGGTGAGCAAGTTACACATAACGCATTCGGCGATGGATTGGTACTAGCAAGCGAAGGTTCTGGCGCTACAGAAAAGGTTATAGTACATTTTAAAAAGTCGGGTATAAAGAAAATTCTTGCAGGATTTTTACAACGTAAGGTATAGTATTAATTATAAATATAATTAGGAGAGGCGATTATGTTAAAAAAGATTGATCACATCGGGATTGCTGTTAAATCTATTGATAACGCAGTAAAGTTTTATGAATCACTCGGGTTAAAAGTTGAACACGTTGAAGTAGTTGAAAGCCAAAAAGTTAAAACTGCTTTTTTAGATGTTGGGGGCGTACATATCGAGTTGCTTGAAGCGACATCTGAAGAAAGCCCTATCGCAAAATATTTAGAAAAAAATCGTGAAGGCATACACCATATTTCTTACGAAGTTGAAGATATACACGCATCACTAGCAAAACTAAAAGCTGATGGCGTACCGCTTATTAATGAAGAACCTGTCGAAGGCGCACACGAAATGCTTGTTGCATTCGTCCACCCTAAAGGCTCTAACGGCGTATTAACAGAATTATCTCAACCAAAAAATAAGTAATAAGGTGCAAATATTATGAGTTCTACAGTATATTTTTCATCAATGAACACAAAAAACCATTCATCGCCACTAAATAAAATTAAGAAATTAATGAACCGTTGCGATGTGCAAAATTTATATAATAAAGACGAAATAACAGCTATCAAAGTACACTTTGGCGAGCTTGGAAATACTGCGTTTATCCGCCCTATTTTCTTACGCCCTGTTATCGAAACATTATCAAAGATTGGTGCAAAACCATTCCTTACAGACACGAACACTTTATACGTTGGTATGCGCACAAATAGCGTCGACCACCTACATAACGCACACTTGAACGGCTTTGGCTATGGCACACTTCAAACACCAATTATTATTGGCGATGGTATGCGTGGCGAAGCTACATCAAAATACCCTATCGAAAAAGGCGAACTTAGAAAAGAAGCTCACCTTGCAGATACTATCATGAACGCCGATAAACTATTCGTCATGTCGCACTTTAAAGGGCATGAAATGACTGGCTTTGGTGGCGCTGTTAAAAATATCGCTATGGGTTGCGCTTCAAGAACAGGCAAAATGGATATGCATAGCGGTGTAAAACCTTCTGTCAACGCACATAAATGTACTGCTTGTGGCAGATGTAAAATCCATTGTGATGCTAACGCTATAACTATTTCTGGCACAGCAGTAATTAACGATAACTGCGTTGGTTGTGCAAGATGTATTGCAATGTGTCCAGAAGCTGCAATTAGTTGCGATTTCGATACATCTTGTGATGTGCTACAACAAATGATTGTTGAATATGCTTCAGCTGTTCACAACCATTATTCTGCAACGCCAATATACATTAACTTGCTTACATCTATCGTGCCAGCATGCGATTGCCACAACGGTAATGATGCCCCAATGGTGCGTGATTTAGGCTTTATGGCATCTACTGACCCTGTTGCACTCGATAAAGCAAGCTATGACATGGTGCTAAAAGAAGCTGGCAAAGATGTGTTTAAGGAAGCTTGGCACTACCTAGACCCTACCGACCAATTTAGACATGCTGAAAAAATCGGGTTCGGCTCAACAAAGTACGAATTAGTAACAATTGATTAATATTATAACCTGTGGGCAAACGCTCGCAGGTTTTTTTATGAACTGTAAAAAAAGTAATGACTACCGAAGTAGCCATTACAATAGGGAAGGTTATGCTATTATTTTGCAATATTAGCATTTTAGGGTAAATGCAATATAGTCTATATATTCTGACAAATCAAGTATTTTTATTGAAAATGTTGATTTTTATATAATTAACATCTACTTTACATTATTTTTACATAAAAAAATTAAATATGACATGCATTTAAGCTAATTTTATATGGTAGTACACATATGTGGCAGGGTGTTCCACATATGCATACTACACATGGAGTGAAGGGATATATCAATGTTAACACCACAACTAATTCACATTAGGAATAATGCCACATTGATACACAGGGTTTATAAAAATATATAAACCATAATAAATGATAATGCAAGCACAAATATTGCTTTTTGTGAATTTTTTTTAATTTAACAATTTGTTTATTAAATATTATGCTTTGCTGATAAATATTTATATAATTCTTAGACTATTATTTTTATTTTATTTTTTAATCTCATATGTGCGAACATATCTATAATATGCCGAAAATAGAAAATAAAAATATCTACAATGATATTACATCTTAATCTAAAATTCTCGTAACATTAATCTAACTTGATTAATTCGTCTAAAAAATATATATTAAGTAATGATGCAATCAACATTAAAATACAGTTTGCTTGGTGTATCCACCGCCCTACTTTACTTTACTATTGTGTTGCTATTTGGCAATGCAAGTATTGGGCAAGTGGCATTAAAAAGCGTACTATTTTATATTATTGTAGCGCCAATAGTAGAGGAATGCTTATTTCGAGGGCTTTTGCAACCTTTTATACGCAGTAAAATTAACTATAATATCAGCTTCATTAGCGTTGCAAATATAATAACCTCAATATTTTTTGCATTTTTGCATTTATTTTATTTTAATATCTTGCAATCTATGCTAGTATTTATTCCGTCGCTATTTTTGGGTGTACTTTACGAAAGGTCACGTTCTATAGTACCTCCGATAGCTACACACGCTGTATTTAATTTGAACATTTTCATTTTATATTAATCTATTTATTAGAAATAATATTTGATTTTATACGAGGTTTTTGGTACTTTTTATTAATATGAACAACTTTAAAATACATTATTTGGTGTATGTAGTAGTTATCGGGCTGGCGTTTGGTTGGCTTATTGCTACCATTATTGGTGCAAATATTGCATCACCAAAACCAACACCTACAGTTAAAAAAGTCGAAGCTGATGATCGCATACCTCTTGGTACACTTGCAAGAAATGCTATTGATAGCAATATTTTCTCGCTTGGGCGCTCTACAGATGTTGGCGCTGTTAGCTCAACTAATAGCGGTGCAAATGCTGGCGATAGTACTGGTGCAGATAATTTATCAAGCTTTGATGCTCCGCCACCACCATTTTCAGCGGCGTTACTTGGCATATTTCAACGTGGGTTAAAAAATTCTGGCTATGCTATTATCCAACTAGATAATGGCACTATCGTCCTACATACTGGCGAAACAAAAAACAATCTTACGCTATTATCGCTAGATGTTACATCTGCGTTGGTAGAACGTGATAACAGAAAATATTCGCTAGTATTAGCTGGTAGCCTTGCAACCGCTAGTAAAGGCAATAACGGAAAGCAACCGACAACTACTACTGCACCTGTTACACAAGGCTCTAATATAAATGTTACATTAGCTAGGAACGACATTAAAGACGAACTAAAAGACTTAAATAAAGTATTACAAAGCGCTTTAGTATCACCATTTTACAAAGATGGCGAGTATTTGGGCTATAGAGTTGCCAGAATGAAGGCAGAATCGCCGCTTGCTAAACTAGGGCTTAAACAAGGCGACGTAATTACTAGGATAAACGGCTCTGAACTTAAAAGCCCTGAACCACTTTTTGGTATGCTTGGACAAATAGATGAAATATCTGCTATAAGTATAGATATGATTAGAGAAAACGAAAAAAAATCAATATTTGTGGAAATAAACTAATGAAAAAATTATTATCAATCTTATTAATCACTTGCGTGGTTTCACTTAACGGACTTTCTTATGCACAAGAAGATTACAATGTAAACTTTAAAAATGTGCCTATGCTTGATTTTATTAAATTTGTTGGCGAATTTACTGGTAAAAACATGATATTTACCGAAGCAAGCGTTCGTGGAAACGTCACTATTGAATCGCAAAAAGAGATGGACTCAAAAGAGTTGCTTGAGGTATTCTTTTCTGTTTTAAAAATGAACGGGTTATTACCAATCATGGATGGCGATAATATCCAAATCATTGCTGAACGTGATGTTCCGCTTTATGATGAGGAAATTTCTATCACTAGCAATACTAGTGGCGAAAGATTTATCACCACTGTTATCTCTATCAAAAACTATAACGCACAAACACTTTTACCTGCACTTAACAGGCTAAAATCTCGTACTGGATACGTTGAGATAGTGCGTGGATTAAATATTATAGTTGTTAAAGATTTTACATCTCGTATTTCTAAAATGGTTGCTATCATTAATAAAATTGATGGCGAAGCTAGCACATACAAGTTCCATTCAATACAACTCGAATACGCTACTGCAAGCAAGGTAGAGCAACAAATTGTCAAACTATACGGCGAACTTGGCAAGAGCGCTTTAAATACAACAGCACCTGTTGTAGTGTCTGATGACGTATCAAACACGCTTATCATTGCTGCACCAGATGAAGAATTTGCAAAGATTGATTATTTAATAAAGTCTTTCGACTCTAGCTCATCTGGGCAATCTACATCGCCAAAAGTATTTTACTTAAAGAACGCACAGGCAGAAGATGTTGAAAAAGTTTTAACAAAGCTTTTATCTTCTATTGCACCAACTACTAACACGGCACAAAAAACAGCTATTAAATCAAACGTATCTGCTGATGCTGCTACTAACTCTATAATCGCTGTTGGCGACCAAAGCTTATACACGCAACTTGCATCACTTATAGAAAAGCTTGATATACCTCGTAGGCAAGTATTTGTCGAAGCACTAATATTAGAAACAAGTATTGATACTGGTTTACAGTTTGGTGTTGAATGGTTTGGTGGTGGCGCAAATGAGCTTGGCGCAGCTATCGGTGGTTTATCTGGTAGCGGTGCATTAAACAGCTTGATAGGACTTTCGCAAGGTAACTCGTCATCAACTACGCTACCATCAGGACTTAGCCTTGGTGTTATCGGTAATTTAATATCATTTAACGGAGCAACATTCCCATCTATTGGCGCTATGTTGACTGCTATTGAAAGTTCTTCTGGTGTTAATATTGTTTCAAATCCACAAATCTTGACACTAGATAACGAGGAAGCAGAAGTATTTGTTGGTGAAAACAGACCGTTCGTTACTAGCGAAAAGTTTGACTCAAACAACAACCCGATACAAACATTCGACTATCGTAACGTTGGTGTTAGCTTAAAAATCACACCACTAATATCTAATAGCGATACTGTTACTCTAACGATAGATACAGAAGTAAACAAACTTGCTGCTGCACAGTTTGATGCGACTGCACCTATCACACTTACACGTACTACAAAAACAGTTGCTAAGCTACAAAATAGATCTATCATGATGATTTCTGGTATGATTAAAGATGATACGACGCTATCAAATACTGGTATCCCGTTCCTATCTTCTATACCGATTTTTGGCAACTTGTTTAAAAATAAAAACGAACAAAGCGAAAAAACTAACTTGATGGTGTTTATCACATCACAAATTATTGATACTGTTGAAGATGCACAAACTTTAATGAAAGTTAGGCAAGACTCTATGAAGCAATTTAACACTGAAGCAGATTATAAACTTAAATCTGATTTTACTACTAGGGACTCTAACAGCACATTGAAATCTCGTGTTGAGGGTAAAATAATAATAAACCCATTAATACTTGATAACGCAACAATATCTATATCAGAAGATATGCAAACAGGCACTTTTGATGGTACAAAAAATAGAGTTGGAAAATAGGTTATAAACTAAATGGCTGATTTTGATACACTAAGACAACAATATATGCGCTTTCCAGATAAGAGCGATTTCGTTCTATCTGTTAACGATGATGGCGAGCCTATTTTTTACTATGCTGATGATGTCGGCTATAAAAAAGCACAACTACTTAGCTTTAAAACTGGCGTTGCTGCTCAGTTTGAGTTTGCTGATAAACGTAAAGTTTTAGAACTGCTTGAAAGTTTTGGTGGCGATATGGAAGATATATCGCACGATAGCGACGACGACCTTACAGATGATGAAACAAATATTTTAACATCCTCTTACGATGATGCACCTGTTATCAAGCTAGTTAACCAAATTGTCATCCATGCTGTTAAAAGCGGCGCAAGTGATATCCACTTTGAAGGTCACGAAGGTGCATTCATAATCAGGATGCGTGTCGATGGCTCGCTTAATACAATAAAAACATATCCAAAAAATGTTCAAGAACCTGTACTAGCTAGGATAAAAGTTATCGGCATGCTTGACGTTGCTGAAAGTAGACGTGCGCAAGATGGACGTATCAACTTAAAAATCGGTAACAGAACTATTGATATACGTGTATCGACTATGCCTTCAGTTAATGGCGAAAAAGCTGTTTTACGTATTCTTGAGCGTTCGTCTGATTTTGTATCACTACAACAAATCGGGTTAGATGGCGAACTATACAAAACTTTCCGCCCATACCTTGATAGACCTAACGGAATTATTTTAGTTACTGGTCCAACTGGTAGCGGTAAGACAACTACTCTTTATGCTTCACTACTTGCGATGAATAGGACTAACAAAAATGTCGTAACTATCGAAGACCCTGTCGAGTATCATGTTGATAATGTTACACAAGTTCAAATGAACGCTAGCGTTGGCTTAACATTTGCGAATGCTATCAAAACATTTTTAAGACAAGATCCAGATATTATACTTGTTGGTGAGGTTAGGGATAACGAAACAGCAGAATCTGCAGTGCAAGCATCGCTTACAGGGCATTTGGTGTTATCTACATTGCATACGAACGACTCGCCTACTGCTATTGCTAGGCTTATAGAAATGGACGTTGAGCCGTTCCTTATATCGTCATCGCTATTAATTGTTATCGGACAACGACTCGTTAGACGTATCTGCCCAGAGTGCGCAAAAACTGTACCGGCAGATAGATTAATTACGAAAATATTTAATGATGCAGGCATAAATATTACTGAATACACGAAAGGTAGCGGTTGCGAAAACTGTTTTAATACTGGTTACCGTGGACGTATCGGCGTATTTGAAATGCTAGAAATCACTGATGATATCAGACACTTAATCAATAGACGTGCATCTGCTTTTGAAATACGTGCTGAAGCTCGTAAAAAAGGTTTCAAAACTATGCTAGAGTACGGTGCAGAACTTGTTATGCGTGGCGTTACAACACCTGAAGAAGTACTCGCTGTAACAAGGGTAGAATAACGCTATGGCAATGTTTAACTATTGGGGCGTATCTAAAAATGGTAGAGATGTTAAAGGCACAAAAGAGTCTGCTACTAAACAATCGCTCACTACAGAGCTACTTGCTGAAGGTATATTCGTTTCCAAAATAGAAGATGCTAATATAAAAAAGCAAAACTATTCTAAACTGTTTGAATACTTTTCTAAAAAAATAAACTTAGCAGATACTTTTTTCCAACTGTCGCTACTACTAAAAAGTGGTATCACACTTGTTGAAGCGTTAAAAACTGTTGCAAAAACTACTGGTAACCAAAAGGTTAAAAATGCGCTACTAGATTGTGGCGTAAAAGTTACCGAAGGTATGCGTTTTTCTGATGCGCTATCAAAGTATCCTGACATAGTCGAACCTATGTATTCCAACTTGATACGTGCCTCTGAACAAGTCGGTAAACTTGCAGCCGTGCTATCAGATATTGCAATATATGAAGAAGATAAACGTAAAAACTCTGATAAACTTACATCAGCAATGGTTTATCCGATGACAATACTAGTGCTTGGGCTTGGCGTACTAGGCTTTTTACTAGCGTTCGTCGTACCAAAGATGGAATCTATATTCGCCAGCATGAAACAAGAAATACCTGCAACAACACAGTTTCTACTTAAAGCGTCAGACTTTGTTACAAATTATGGTATTTTAATATTAATCTTCGTGTTAGGTGTTACCTTTACTATCAGATATTTATTTAAAAACAATAAGAAATTTAGATTAGCTGTCGATAAAAAGCTATATTCTTTCAATTTAATTTCAAGTTCGGCAGTTGCAAAGTTTTCACACGTGTTAGCGTTCCAGTTAAAAGAGGGGCTACCACTTACCGATGCATTGTACTACTCTAGCATGACTATCGAAAACATGTATATGCGTGAAGCGTTACTCAATATCCGTATATCTGTCCAATCTGGTATGAAGTTATCAGTTGCTGTGCGTAATGCCGGTATATTCCCAGAGCTGTTCCCAGCTGCTGTTTCAACAGGCGAATCGTCTGGTAACATGCCAGAACTTCTTGAGCGTGTTAACGAGTTCTATTCAAAACAAGTCGATAAGTTCTTAACTGCGTTTGTATCCGTTATTGAACCATTGTTTATTGTGTTTATAGGGCTGTTAGTTGGGTTTATCGTGGTGGCGATTATGGAGCCGTTGTTTGCAGTTAACGACCTAGTCCAATAATTCTTTGCAGTCTAAATAGTACTACTACTTTGTTCTGCTCGTCCGCCCTAAGTCATGTACCTGCATGTACACTCCTGTCGGTTGTCCTCGCACGCCTCGTATTAGCACCATTTATACTACAAAGCATGCCATAATATCCATCATAAATTACATTATAGCACCATTTATAACGTAAAACTGCGTTGTTTCGTAATCCCTAAGTCACGTACCAGTATGTACACTCCTGTCGGTTGTCCTCGCACGCCTCGTATTAGCACTATTTATACTACAAAGCATGCCATAATATCCATCATAAATTACATTATAGCACCAT
>CAYJIW010000022.1:0-316 GCA_964370335.1 uncultured Deferribacteraceae bacterium | reverse complement strand
TTATAACGTAAAACTGCGTTGTTTTATGTTCGCTTCGCTCCATGAAACATTAGGTTATCTGTAATTTGATTTGCAAAAACAGCTAACGATAATGTTTTCACAATCCCTAGTTAAGCACTACAAAATAACAATAACGTCTTTGCGAGCGTAACAGCGTGTAGCGTGGCAATCCATAAAATACATTTTTTACATTAACACAAAATCGCAAGCTAATTGGTAAAATAACATAAGTAAAACGTGGACATCCCCCGCCGTCGTTGTCACTCCGCCTTCGCCCTGTGGCAACACAGTGTGTTGCTCTGTTTGCTCTCCCCGC
>CAYJIW010000021.1:0-24395 GCA_964370335.1 uncultured Deferribacteraceae bacterium | reverse complement strand
ATGCCCGATAACACATATACCTTTAATACCAAGTAGCGGTGCTCCACCATATTTTGAGCTGTTAGTTTTCTCTTTAAGATTGTCGAAAGCACCTTTTGCTAATAAAGCACCAAGTTTTGATATTGTATTAGCCATCAATTCTTCTTTTAGTGCTTCAGAGAACAGCTTTGCGACAGATTGGCTAGATTTTAAGACAATATTACCAACAAAACCATCGCAAACAACAACATCTGCTTCACCTTTGAACAAGGCTTTTGCTTCGACATTGCCAGTAAAGTTAAGTGTATCGCAATCTCTAAGGACAGGATAAACTGACTTTGTCAACATATCGCCCTTGCCTTCTTCTTCACCGTTGCTTAGTAAACCAACTTTTGGTTTTACGATCCTCATGATTTTTTTTGCGTATGCTTGCCCCATGATAGCAAATGTCAATAAATGCTCTGGACGGCAATCTACGTTAGCACCAACGTCTAACATGAAGAAATGCCCCCTAGGGTTTGATGCTGGTAGCGTAATGCCTATTGCTGGACGAGAAACGCCCTCGAGCAAGCCAAGCACTAACGCCGATATTGCCATAGCAACACCAGAGTTGCCGGCAGTAAAAAACGCATCTGCTTTGCCTTCTTTAACGAGCTTAACGCATACGTGCATAGATGACTTACGCTTACCACGCACTACATTAGCAACATGGTCATCCATTTCAATAATATCATCAGCATGTAGAACTTCTATGCTGTTTGCTGGATAACTTGCACCCCTAAGTAGAGGAACAATTTTCGACTCAATACCAACAAGTATGATTTTAACATCATGGTACATATTAACAGCTCTTATTGCCCCCAAAACAGCAGTCTTAGGAGCAAAATCGCCACCCATTGCGTCAACACAAATAATCATGTAAATCTCTTTTTAATTAAGCGTCTTGTGTTTTTTGTAAAACTTGACGCCCTTTGTACATACCACATGATGGGCATACTGTGTGCGCTTGTTTTAGTTCGCCACAGTTGTCACACTTATTAGCTAAAAGTGGTGATGTGTGGTGGTGTGATCTTCTCATACCAACTTTACTTTTAGTTTTCTTGTGCTTAGGATTAGCCATTGTAACACTCCAAAAATTACAGGAGCTATCGCTCCGTATTAATATTATTTATTATCTTTCTTTAGCTGTGATAATACTGCGAACGGGCTATCAGCCTTGACAGTACAAACACATTTATCTACATTCAAATTACTACCGCAATCAGCACATATGCCTTTGCAACTATCATCGCATAGGCGTTTAACTGGTATGTGTAGCAAAACTTCATCACGCAAGAACTCCTCTAGGTTGAAGTGGTCATGCTCTGTAACGTATATCCCTGCTTCTTCGTCGCTAAGTCCGACTTCTTCATCTGTGCCAGCCTCAGCATATTGCCCAACTGGTGATAATGTTAAAAATACTCTTTCGTTATAATCTAAAACAATATCGCCTAAGCACCTATCGCAAGGGCAACTAAAAGAAAATGCCATGTTGCCATCTAGTATGTAAGCATCGCCGACAAGCTCAACTCGTCCGCTAAAGTTTTTTATATCAAACCTTTCATCGCCTTCTGAAAAGCTGAACGAGTGTTCAACATTAAGGCCTTCTTCCATGATTTGTTCGTAGAATATCTTCAATTTTGTACCTTTCTAACAAATACTGCTCTTTAGAACTAGCAAGTTTATAGAACTTATTTCATAAAGTCAACAAAATTCTTACAACCTTTTCAAAACAGATTGCGCATGAGCCTCTAAACCTTCTGCCTTAGCCAATTTTGCTACATCGTCAGAAGCACTTACAAAACTGTCCCTATCATAATAAATTATGCTAGACCGTTTAATAAAATCATAAGTGCCAAGCGGAGAAAAAAATCTAGCCGTTCCGCCTGTTGGTAACACGTGGTTTGGCCCAGCATAATAATCGCCTAGCGCCTCTGGCGAATACTCACCCATAAATATTGCACCCGCATGTTTTACTTTGTTTAAGTAATCCATTGGCGACTGCATGTGCAACTCTAAATGTTCTGGTGCTATCTCGTTAGATACTTCACAAGCCTCATCTAAGCTATCAACAACAATTATTGCCGAAAACTCCTCTAAAGATTTTTTTGCTATATCTTTTTTCGGTAAGGTTTCTAGTTGTTTATATAATTCTTTTTCTATTTCGTTTGCAAGTTGCTTATCAGGAGTGACACATACTGCTGAAGCTAGTTCGTCATGCTCGCACTGTGCTAACATATCTGCTGCAACATGTTCTGCACTAGCGCTACTATCAGCAATAATTAACACTTCGCTAGGGCCTGCAATCATATCAATATCGACATGCCCAAACACAAGCTTTTTTGCTGTAGCAACATATATATTGCCCGGTCCAGTAATTTTATCAACTTTTTGTATCGTTTGTGTACCATAGGCTAATGCACCGATAGCTTGTGCGCCACCAACTTTATATATCTTATCTGCGCCTGCTACCATTGCCGCAACTAATACTGCATTATTCAATTCCCCATTAGGTGCTGGTGTTGTCATTATTATTTCGCCAACACCTGCCGCCTTTGCTGGTAACACATTCATCAACACGCTTGAAAAATATGCAGCCTTGCCGCCCGGAACATATACACCAACTCTATCTAACGGTGTAACTTTCTGCCCCAGCATAGAGCCACCCTTATTAACTAGCCACGTCTTTTCTAATTGCAATTTATGAAAATCAAAAACATTTGCGCTAGCATTTTCGATAGCCTTTATCAGCTCTTTATCCGTCGCTTTATATGCGTCGTTCAACTCTTTTTCGGTAACTTTTATATTGTTGCTGTTTATATCAAACTTATCAAACTTTGCTGTATATTCAAACAAAGCCTCATCACCACGCAACTTTATATCGCTAAGTATGTTTGATACAACTTGTAAATATTCGCCATCGTGGCTATCTGCCCTATTCTTTATCTTTGTAAGTTTATCGCTATCTTTATTGATAATAAGGTTACTCATGGCATAGCCCTTTATCGCCACTATCTTTTGCAGCTAATAATAATGTATCTGTTTGTTTAAAAATCTCAACAAATGATAGTTTTTCAGCAACGTCTTTCGTAACAACTTTATAGCCAACCGATACGCCAATATCTTGTGGCAACCCTGTTTCAACAGCAATTTCAAAATAATCTGTGTTGATGCTATTGACTATTTCCATCACCCCTAAGTCTGATGTAGTCTGACAAAAAATATAAAAGTTGTCGCCACTATACCTGCCGATAGCGTCGTGAACGCCTAGCCTACGCTTTATTATCATTGCTAGTTTATGTAGTGTTTCGTCGCTTTCTATATGTCCTTGTAAATCTGTTATGCTTTTAAAGTTATCAATATCTACTAGCATAAAGCTAAAAGGCGTGCCACTAGCTTTAGTTTTTAGTAGCCATTTATCTGCAAGGTGGTCAATCATCGCCTTACTTGGTAGCCCTGTTAAATAATCAGTTTTGTTGCTGAGTGCCAACATATAAGAGCTATCTAGCTTACGTAACGCTATTGAAGAAATAACAGCTAATTCTGATACGAAATCGTAATTATTTTTGCTTGAAAAGCGTTCAATATCAGAACTGTAAAAACCGATTGCGCCAACTATATCATCGTTTTCAAGTATAGGTATCATTGTGCAAGAGTAGCCGTCTGATGCTTCATAAACACGAAAATCTTTATGTATGATAGTAACATCTTGGTCTGTGGCATAGTACGCACGTTTTTCTAAAAATGTATATTTAAACGCATCTGTATCTGTAATATATACACGGGTACGCTCTACAATATCGCTAGATGATATAGCATACCTACCTTTTCTAATAAACATGACAACACGGTCAATATCAAATATATCTTCTAGGTATCGCAACGGTTTATCAGATATTTCATCTAAACTTTCGCTAAGTAATAAAGCATATTGAACGACCTTGAAGCCTTGATACTTTGTTTCGTTATCTTGTATAAGTGCTACTGTCTTTTCAAAATCTTCTTTAAGTTTATAACTATCTTTTAAAAAATCTTCTACTTTTGCCATGTTACAACTCACCCCAATTTTTAGCAAACTCGCCGTTTACTGTTAATGGAACATCCATATCTATAGCGTTTTCCATAATTTCTTTTATATCTTTCATAAAGCTTTCTACAATATTATCTGCAACTTCAAAAATCAGTTCATCATGTATTTGCAATATTAAGCGCGCATCAATGCCACTACTATTAATATATTTATCACACGCAATCATTGCAAGCTTAATTATATCTGCTGCGCTACCTTGTATAGGTGCGTTTAGTGCCATACGTTCTGCCCTGCTTCTAATAGCGCCATTACGGCTGTTTAGGTCTGGTATAAATCGCTTTCTGCCAAGTACAGTTGTAGAATAGCCAAGCCTTTTTGACTCTGCAACAGTGTTATCTAAGTATGATTTTACACTAGGGTATAGGTTGAAGTAGCTTTCAATAAATCTTTTGCTTTCTGCGTTGCTTATATTAATATCTTTTGCTAAGCCATAAGTCGATAATCCATATAATATGCCAAAGTTGACTGCCTTTGCAATACGTCTATATTTATCATCAACATCATCTAGCGAAAATATTTTTTTAGCGGTCATGTCGTGAATATCTACGTTATTATTAAATGCATGTGATAAATTTTTATCGCCAGATAAATGCGCAAGCACACGCAACTCAATTTGCGAATAGTCGAACGATACAAGTGTATAACCATCGCTAGCAACGAATGCCGAACGCAACTTAGATGCTAAGTCGCTACGTTGTGGTATGTTTTGCAAATTAGGGTTAGCAGATGATAGCCTGCCTGTAGATGTACCCGTTTGCTTAAAATCAGTATGTATGTAGTTATCAGTATCGGCAAATGTTAGCAAGTTTGTTGTATATGTTGATGCAAACTTGTTTAGTTCACGAAATTTAAGTATGTCATCTAGCATCTCAGCATGTTCCGAGTAGCTATCCCTAAGTTCTATCAAAGTTTCTTCATCTGTCGAGTAGCCACTTTTATTCTTTTTAGGTGGCTTCATGCCCAGCGTATCAAACAAATACGTACCAAGTTGCTTAGGCGAATTGATATTAATATCTGCTTTTGTCTTATCGTATATTTTGTTAAGTAGGCTAGCTATTTGCTCTTTCAGCCCACTTGCAACATCTGTAATAACACTTGGCACAACTTTTATCCCACGCATTTCTGCCTTTGCTAATATTATAGCTATTGGCGCTTCAAGCTCATAATAAAGTTTATCTAGCTCGTTACTCTCTAGCTTATTTGCAGTTGGTATTGTAACACCGTTAAGCCTTGCCAAATATCCGCCAGTACTCTCAAGTTTATATGACCCAAGAGCATTATTCTGCCCACCTATTAACCAATGCGCAAGGAATATATCAACTTTGCCCATGTCAATATCTATGCCATGTTTATATAAGCTTTTTATATCAAAGTAATATTTTGGTATATCGCCCTTTTCATACTCACGATAATATGTATCGTCGCAAACAAATAGTTTATTCTCTACGTATGCTAAGAGGTTGATTTCTTGCGGTTCGCCTTCTGTAAGTGGCTTATAGTCGCTAAGTTCTTCTTCAATACTCATAGATGTATCGGCGTTATCTTGTTCACTTTTTAGCTTATTTAATTGTGATACAAGTTTATACTTAACAAAGTATTCGTGTAGCTTTTCAACATCTCTTGTTGCTACAATATCTTGCAAATCATCAATAAATATTAGTTTTACAAGTTCACGGCTTTTATATGCTAGTTCTTTATCACGTATTAAGTTTTCTTGCTGTTTGCCTTTTATTTCGTCAATGTGTGCGTATAAGTTATCTATATCGCCATACTTAGTAATAAGGCTGACAGCTGTTTTTTCGCCAACGCCTTTAACGCCCGGTATGTTATCAGAAGCATCACCCATTAGCGACAACATTTCTGTAATTTTTTCGGGATATACGCCAAACTTTTTGAAAACGCCTTCACGTTCGATTTCTTCTGTTTTTTGATAATCGTATATTGAAACTTTATCCGACACTAGCTGATACAAGTCTTTATCTTTAGTTACTATCCATACTTTTTCTGTAGTGGCAGTTTTAGATAATGTATAAATAACATCATCTGCTTCATAGCCAGTAATGCTATAAATTGGTATGCCCATGCTTGGTATAATTTCTTTTAGCAGCTCTATTTGTACAGATAAATCTTCTGGCATGGAATCCCTAGTGGCTTTATATTCCTCTAGCATTTCATGGCGGATATTTTTACCCCTAGCATCAAACGTCACTAATATTTTATCAACATTTTTATGTTTTTGGATACTATTCAAAACAGTAAGAAAAACATGGATAACGCCTGTTTGGACGCCATCTACTGATAGCGGTGGCGCTTTGAAGAAAATTCTATACGCAACGGAATTACCGTCGATAATAACTGTTGTATTTTTTGTTGTCATTTATAGTGCCTGTAGTGCTTGTTACAATAAAAACTTAGTACGGTTTTTCAACTTTTAATGGCCTAAGCATCAAATCATTTAATGATTCATGTGGTGACTTACGCTCATAAATAATTTTATAAACTTCATCGCATATTGGCATTTCAACACCACGCTCTTTTGCAGACATGTAAACTGCCTTTGCTGTTGGTACACCCTCTGCAACCATGTTCATGTTTGTAGAAATTTCTTCTATTGTTTTGCCTTCTGCCAACAGTAACCCCACTTGGTGATTACGGCTAAGCTCGCCAGTACAAGTAAGCACTAAGTCGCCAAGCCCAGATAAACCAACAAATGTTTCACGCTTTGCACCATATGCAAGCCCAAAACGAGTAACCTCTGCAAGCCCACGTGTGATTAAGCCAGCACGTGCGTTGTTATCAAGCCCCATGCCATCGCTAAGCCCTGTTGCAATAGCGATAATGTTTTTGATAGATCCGCCAACTTCAAGCCCAATCATATCTTCAGATGTGTAAACCCTAAAGTAATCTGATGATAACGCTTGTTGCCACCACTCTGCAATAGGTAGCGAATATGCTGCAATACTAACCATAGTAGGTTTACGCTGCGCAAGCTCCTTTGCAAATGATGGGCCAGATAATACTGCAAATTTTGCTGTAATTATCTCTGACAAAACGCTTATTAAAAGCTTGCCAGTAGCTATTTCTACACCTTTTGATGCAATAATAATATATTTGCCTGCTAGTACTGTTTTGTACTCCTCTGCAGTAGCACGTGTAAATTGTGAAGGAACTGTCCATATATAATAATCAGCTGTACTTTTATGTAAATCTTCCATTGGTAAAGCGCTAATATTTTTCGGTAATTGTACATTAGGTAAGAATAGCACATTTTCGTTATTCTTGTTGACTGACTCAACAATTTCGCTTTCCCTAACGTATAGTATGACATCTCGTCCATTTTCAGCAGCAAGTGACGCTAATGCTGTACCAAAACTGCCACCACCTATAACTGCAATTGTTTCTTTCATAAATACTCCTTAAATAGATACTATTATATGTACTCTAAAACACTATCAATAATAGTGCGACGTATATACATTATTTCGCCATCAATCGGCACATAATATATGCTATTATCTTCTTCACTTTCAAAAAAGTATCTGTAGATATTCGCCTTTTGTATTTTTAATGTGATTGTAATAACAGGCTTTGCAGATAGTTTTTTATTGCTATCAACAAATCCGCTAGCTTCTAACTCTAAAAGTGATGTAACTATCGGTTGCACTTTATCATCGAACACATTTTTGCCGTGCATAGCCCAACCACCAGAAATACGCATTAATGTATAAGATTTTCTTTCTGATTTTACATCTAACATGCTTACTTGTGGGAAAAAACCTTTGAATAAGTATAAGTTTTTGAAATCGTCATCGCCTTTTGGCAATACTGATAATATGCTTGAGCTAATAACGATAATATCTTTATCTTTTGCTTTTTTTGCAAATATGCAATCGTCATAGCCATCAGCCCTATCGCCAAAGTCTATTTCAATCTCTCGCAAATCAGTATTGAGCAACAGTTTGCCATTGCGACCTAAGTCATATTTTCTATCTTCGGCATCTGCTTTTAACAATCTATCTTCAACAACAATATCGTTAATTTTTTGAATTAATCTATTCATTTTAGAATTATCAGCAAGCCAAGTTTTTTCGCCGACCATGTTCCACTCGTTACCTTGCAGATTGGCACGTTTAAGCACTATTTTCGATTTGCCATTAGTATATTCTATCTTGACAATGCGTCCAATATTATAAAAAGCATTCCTAAATATTTTATCCTTTAGTTTACGGTAAGGCATAAAATACATAACGGCTAATACTGTTACAGTAAGTAACACCGCTATATTCAATATCCACATATTTGCACCCACAATTTATTATAACACAATTTTACTCTATCATATTGTATTACAATTATCAATAAAAACAAGGTAAATTCTATCTTACAATACTATATATCTGCCCTAAAGCGATACCGCCATCGTTAGCTGGTATCTTTTTATGCGTAAGCACTGTAATATTTTTATCTTCTAACTTTTCAACAACCATATCTAATAGCAACACATTTTGCATGACGCCACCAGACAACGCAACAACATTTATAGCATTGTTATCAGCTATTTGCAAGCATGCATCTGCCACAATGTTTGCAAATCCGTTATGAAATTTAGCAGAAATTATACTCACTGGCACACTACTTTCAATATCATGCAACAAATTTATTATTACATTTTTAAAGTCGATATTGTTGTTAGTAAATTCAAAGTTATAACTATCTGTTATGCTTCTATCAGCTATTGCTTCTAGGTTTATCGCTAGTTCGCCTTCGTAACTATTCGTTCTTTGCTTCAAAACTATGCTACCTATCGCTTCAAAAAGCCTACCAGCCGAGCTTGTTTCTATCGAGTTTACGTTGTTATCTATAGCATATTTTAGTAACGACATTTCGTTTTCTGTCATATTTAGTTCGTTTACTAAGTAGTGCTTTGCACTATCTAAAAGCCCCATGCTATATATGTACGAAAAAGCCATACGTACTGGGTGTTTAGTAGAACTATCTAGCCCAGCTTGTATATATTTTTTTATGTGCGCAACACGTGATATATCGCTACCTATTTTAACGAAAAATTCGCCACCCCAAGCGTCATCATCATCGCCTAGCCCAAATCCATCCATAACTACGCCAATAGCGTCGCCATAATGCGAGTTTTCTGCAAGGCAAGACATAAAATGTGCTTTGTGATGCTGTATAGTTTCTGCACCAAGCTTTAGTTCATCTGCAAATGTGCTTGAACGATACGTTGGGTGCATATCTTTGATTGCAAGTTCTGGCGTTATCGCAAACATGCTACACATTTTATCGTAAATTTCGCTATAAAAATTTTCAGTTTCAATATTATCTAAGTCGCCAATATACTGGCTAAGGAACGCATAACCATCTTTATATAGCGCAATACTACTTTTTAAGTTTGCACCAGCTGCAAATATTTGTTTATCACAATTACTTTTTATCATTACTGGAAACGGAGCATAACCTCTTGCACGCCTTATTATCGTATAATCTCGCTTTGTTAGCGCAATAACGCTATCATCAATAGCAGTATGTATCTTTCTGTTATGGTGCAAAAATATATTAGTATATTGCGATAGCGCTTGTTCTGCTGTAGCTTCATCGCTTGCTATTGGTTCATCTTTTGCGTTGCCACTTGTTGCTACAATAAATTTCGTTTTCAAATACTTAAATAAAATTAAGTGGAGCGGAGTATATGCACGCATTATACCTATTTTATTACTTACGCTATTAATATCCTTAGATAATGGGTGATTATGCCAATCGAAAATAACTATTGGGCTTTCGCTAGATGAAAATAAGTCATCAAACTTTTGTTCTGTAGTCGTATATTCGTGTATGCTATCAATACTTTCACACATTACTGCAAACGGTTTTGTGCCACGATTTTTTAATTGTTTTAGCTTTTGTACAGCCATATCGTTTGTTGCATCACATATGATATGGTAGCCACCTAACCCTTTTATAGCAACTATTTCGCCATCATCAATCTTGTTAGCGACATATTTTATTGCATCTGTTGCTTCAAGGTAATTGTTATCATGGTTTATGTACGCTTTTGGTCCGCAAACTTCACATGCTATCGGTTGTGCGTGGTAGCGCCTGTCTAATTGGTTGCTATATTGTTCATGGCAATCATCACACATTTCAAACTCTGTCATCACAGTATTTTTTCTGTCGTATGGCAAACTCTCTATTATGGAGTACCTTGCACCACAGTTTGTACAATTTGTAAACGCATATTCGTATCGTCGTTCGTTGCTATCAGATATTTCTGCCATGCAGTCGTTACACGTTGCAATATCTGGCGATACTGGTGTTACGCCTTGTTTGCCGATAGATTTTGATATTGAAAATGATGTATAGGTGGTCGTATTATCTACTTCTTCTATTTCGATAGATATTACGTGCGCTAGTGGGGGTAAACGTCGCTTAAACTCAGATAAAAAAAAATCTAGTTCGTCTTTACTGCAAGAAATTTTGGCTATAACGCCATCTGACGTGTTGTAAACTTCGCCTAGCAAGCTGTGTTCATCTGCTAAGTTTTTTATGAATGGTCGAAACCCGACACCTTGAACGATACCCTTGAAATGAACTTGATAGAAACCCATTAGCGTTTCCAAAACCAAGGCGTTATTATTACTAACAATGTATAAATCTCAAGCCTGCCTAGCAACATGTTTACAGATAAAGCATACTTTGCATAATCTGGCAAAAAGCCATAGTTATGTGCTGGCCCAACATGTCCAAAACCGGGACCAACTGTACTAAGCGTAGCAAGTGATGCACAAAAAGAGCTCCATAAATCTAGCCCAGATAATGCCACAACGTAAGTCGTTATCAACGCAACTGATATGAATAAGATAAAAAATCCCATGACGCCACGTATCACTTCGCTATCAAGCACTTTACCGTTTAACCTTACTAAAAAAACACCGTTTGGGTGTATTAATGACTTAAATTCGTTCAACGCTTGTTTAATCATGATGACGTGACGAGTAATCTTTATACCGCCACTTGTAGAGCCTGATGAGCCACCTATAAAAAATAATACAAACAATAACGCTTGCGTAGCTACAGGCCATATTGCGTAGTTGGCTGTTGAAAAGCCAGTTGTAGTAATTAGCGAAACTACTTGGAAAGTACCATACCTAAACGAGTCTATCCAGCTATCATACGTGTTTAGCTTCAAGTTTAGCGTAACTACTAAGCATACAACTATAATTACTGAAATAAAAACTTTAAATTCTGTATCCTTGAAAGGCGCTTTAAAGTTGCCCCTAGCAAACCTAATCAACAACACGAAGTTTATTGCACCAATTACCATAGCAACTATCAGCACCCAATCTACAAATGCAGAGTTGTAATAACCAACACTTGCATCCTTTGGGGCAAAACCACCTGTCGCAATAGCCGATGCCGAAAGAAAGAACGCATCTAGCCAATCTAAACCTAAGTACATCAATATCGCTGTAAAAATAGCTGTTAATGATACGTATAATATCCATAAATATTTTGCTGTTTGTGCTATACGTGGTGTCGCTTTTTGCATTTGCACACCGCTAGATTCTGCACGCATCATCTGCATACCACCAATACCAAGTAGTGGAAGGATTGCAACTGATAATACGATAATACCACCGCCGCCGAGCCAATGAGTAAGCCCACGCCATAAATTAATTGAATATGGTAAACTATCTAAACCACTAAGTACAGTTGCACCTGTAGTTGTAAAGCCCGATGTAGACTCAAATATCGCATCTGCAATGTTTGGTATATAGCCAGAAAATATAAAAGGTAAAGCACCGTTGACTGAAACTGATATCCATGTGAACGCAACAAGCATAAACCCTGTACGTATAGAAATGTTACCCTTTGCACGCACACCGCTAGTTGTAAGCCATACAATACTAGCGATAATGCTAGTAATTACACATGTATATAAAAAGCCTATCATAGCTCGGTGTTCGCCGTAATATAGCGCAACACCTGCACATAAAAGTATAAATAAAGACTGGATAATAAGCGTAACCGCAATAGGTCTAAGGATTATTCGTATTTGGTTCATAGCTATGACACCAACATATCTTCTAGCTTAGAGATTGAATCTATAGTAACAAATGTAATGATACTATCGCCACCCTCCACAACAAAATGCCCATCAGGTATGATAGTTTCTCTGCCACGTTGTACTGCAACTATTAAGCAACCCTTTGGTAGCTTCATGTTCATGATTTCCTTGCCTGCAACTGCCGAGTTGGCACTAACAGAAAATTCGATAACTTCTGCTTGGCCATCAAATATTGTATAGACGTTCCTAATGTTTCCACGCCTAATAAATTTCAGTATCGCATCAACAGAGCTAAGCTTTGGCGTAACGCACGCATCTATGCCTAGGTTTGTAGCTAGTATCGTATAGTTAAAGTTATCAACAAGCGATATAGCACGCTCTACACCTTGATATTTTGCAAATACACCTGCAAGTATATTAAATTCATCATTGCTAGTGGTTGTAATAATTGCATCAGCATACGAAAAATGTTCTTCGTCAAAAAGTTCTTTATCTGCAATATCGCCATTTGTAACCATAATATCAGGAAAATCTGTAGCAAGCCTGACACATTCTGGATAATCCTTTTCGACAACATGCACTTCGCAACCGCTATCTAGTAACGCACGGATAGCATACCTACCCATTCTGCCACCGCCAAGAACGATCACGCTACGTATTTTGCTTATTTTACTGCCAGATTGTATTAATAACTTTTTGAACGAACGCCCGTTAGCAACTATGTATACTTGGTCGCCTTCTTCCATTTGGAACTCGCCCGATGGAACAATAATGTTATCATCACGCAATACGCCAGCAACAATAAATTTTTCTTTGAATAATGACGGTAAATCTTTAAGATAGACACCGTTAAATTGAGAATCGCCAGTAATTACAAGGTTTCTAAGTTGTGCATCTGTGCCATCAAACGAAAAAATATCTGTAGATGCGCCATGTTCAACAAGTTCTGTAATCTCTCTAGCTGCTTCAATTTCTGGGTTTACTATATGGTCAATACCTATTAATGATTTATCGAAAAAACCAGCACGCATATACTCAACATTTCTGATACGTGCAATTTTAACAGGGATATTAAACTCGCTCATAGCAACAAGGCATGAAATCATATTAACTTCATCAACGCTAGTGGCAGCAATAAATATATCTGCCTTATTTATGCCAGCCTCGATTAATGTGTTAATATTAGTGCCTTCACCTTGAATAACTAAACAATCTAGTTCTTCATTCGCTTGCCTAGCACATTCAGGGTCTTTTTCAATAATGACAACATCTTTACGCTCTGATATAAGATGTTTTGCGATATGTGTGCCAACCTCGCCAGCACCAACGATAACTATATTCATAAATTAACTCGACTACTCAACTATAACCCAAGGTATAGCTTTAACAACCAACCTTGGCTACCCTCGTAATCTATTCTAACCCAGTTACCTTCATCTTGTAAAACTACATGGTTACTACCAGAATAAACTGCGCCCAACCTTATAGAACTGACTGCTGGCTCGCCACGTACGTTTAATGTAGTAGGTATAACTGTAACAACAGTACCAACAGGTACAGCAACATTTGCAAGGTTGCCATTAGCGTTTACACTGATAGATGCAATCGGCTCAACATCTGCAATATCTATCGTCGTATCAACAGTTGTATCTGGTGTTGTATCAATAGGAGCAACTTGTATCGCATCTGGTATAGTAACTGGTGTATTTTCAGTAGGTGTAGCGTCTTGTGTAGCCACTTGTTCAGCCTCAGCAACATCTTGCTGTGGTGTAGTATCTTCAGTAACTACATTGCTAGTGTTATCTTGCGGTTGCACAACAACTTGTTCAACTGGTGGCACAACCTCTTTTACATCATCTACAACTGCAACTACATCATTTTTATCGTCGCCTTTTATCATCGACATTAATTTATTATAATCGTAACCGTATAAACCAGCAACAACGTAACTTGCAACACATAATAGTACTACAACTGCAACATACATAAACGGTTTAATTTTTCTATGAGATTTTGGCTCGTTTACTGGTGCGCCAACAATATTTACTGTAGATATAGCGTTTGCAAGATGGTTATCTTTAACTGTGAGTGAGCTTTCAAGATATGCCGATATTATCGCCCTTTCCATATAAGTGTTGATAAGTAATATGTTTCCGCCAGAAATTCTTGCTACTTTTGCAACAACAGACGACCTAACATCAACCTTAGTACCACCAGACTTATTAAGCGTTAAGTTAATATATTCCTTAATCTCCCTATCGCTAAGTTTTGGAATATCAACTTGAACATAAGCGCTTTTGTCAAAAACAGTTGCAAACATGTCTAGTAACGGCTCTTTACGTTTCTTTTCTGTAACAAATACCATTTTTAATGTGTTTGGCATACGCTCTTTTATAGAGTTGAGTGAAATAATATTGCTTAAAACTTCCGGGGTAAGCTTATCTGCATCATCAATAATGATAATCAGCTTTTTATTATCATCAAAATAGCTTTGAACACAGTTATTAAATAGCTCTACAAGTCCGTTAACGCCTTTTTTATCAAGCACTTCAACTGTATCAATATTGATAGCGTTAAGAACTAATGTTAAAACTTGTTGTAATGAAAATTGTGAAACCTTAACATAGATAGCGATGACATCTTCTGGCAATCTTTTTGCAAAAGACATCGCAAGTGTAGAACGCCCAGTGCCTGACTTACCAGCTATCACGGCTAAGTATTTATCGCCAAGCGACAATTCGTTTAAAGCGTCAAGAGCATTACGAAACTTTACACCTTCGTAAAATAAGTCATTATCAGGTTGCCTAGTAAAAGGCGTTTTATTAAACCCAAAAAAATCGTTTAAAGTCTTCATCAGTTATCAAAACTCCATCAGCTATTATTAACTTGTATTATATTATATCAAACTCAATTTCATCAGTAGCATCGTTGTAATAAAATTCTACTTTACCCATATCGTCTTTCATCGTGATAACAGTATCGTAAAATTGTATTTGGACACCAACTTTAATTGATTTTTCAATAATTATTCTTGGGTCATCACATCTAGCTTTTTTATTAAGTTCTTCATATTTTTTTTGTAATAACGGAACATTTTTTCTGATAAGTTCAGCCGATTCAATCATTTTGCTAACTTTAGGGTTGTGTATGATGTTGATATTATTCAAATCTAGTTGAGATAATACTTCATCAAGTTTTTCTAATGAAGCGTTAAGCTTTTCGATTTCTTGTGCGATTTTTTTTGCCTTTTCGTCGTATATTGGAGATGTACCAACAGCAAGCAACATATCGTTTGTGCCTTTTGTGCCAGCGTTCGCAATCCTGATAGTCGAAAATGCACGGATAGCACCACCAGTAACAACCGCTGCATCTGTAGTGGTAGAAACACTATGCGCATAAATCTTTGTGTTGAAACAATACTTTTCAATCTCTACCGAGCCAGCCGCTTGTATAGAAGCATTTTCAGAATAGCCTGCCTTAACATTGCCACCAGCCTTAACATAGCCTTTGTTGCCAAGCCCTTTAATACCAGTATTGATAATAATATCGCCCCTAGATACAAGGATAGCGTCTTCGTCAATGCCTTCAATAACTATTTCATCTGCGTTAATTGTAAAGCCCGGTAACACATCTTTGCTAACGTGTACTGGACCTTCAAAATGAATATTACCCACTTTAAAATCAAGGTTGCCAATAATCCTAACCATTGGGAACACAGAAATTTTGTTATTTTCATATACAATATAGCCACTATGTGCTGCTTTATATTCTGTTTGGTCAATATCTACAAGTACACCATCGCCAACTTGTATTTCTTTTTTGACACCCGGTATTGGGACAATATCAACGCCAGTAACTTCAACACCTTTTACACCTTCAGTAGCAGGAACAATCCTAACAAGAAGTTGCCCTTCTCTAGCCATAATGTATTGTTGAGTTTCTTTATAATCAACATGTCCGTTTTCCATAATTTTTGGTTTAACTTTCGGCATATCAAAAAAGAACTCTAACCTAGCATTAGTACCGTGTTGAACTGGTATACCTTGTGCACATTCGATATTTTCTATAATATAGCCACGCTTAACATGCTCTATAGCTTCGTTAAACATTGTTCTATCAATAAACTTTGCAGAGATTTTATATCTTCTTTCAATATCGCCAAATAGCGTTTCGAGGTCGATGTCATTTTCGCTATTGATACTAGGGTATAGCGATATTGAAGCACTCATTTTATCAGATGATACTTTCGCATTTGCAATCACTTCAACAACTCTAGTCGTATCAACCTTTATGTAGCTTTTATTATCAGAATCCGTTTCAATAGAATAGTTTTTCTCTGATAACTGATACACGTTGTTTGCAACATATTCAAGGTGGCTAGCATCAACATCGCCTAAGATATAAATGTTCATTTTTGCCTCTGTTGTTTATCAAAACACCATAATTATTACAATGTTACCAAAAAAATGGCATAAATGCAACAAAATATACATATTTATTATTTCTAGTGCGTTTTTGTGGTATCTAAGATAGGTAATTTAATTGAGGATATTATGAGGAGCAACAACGCCAGAATAAAAAAGACACATAGCAATTTATGAGGAGTGTACACGCTGGTACTCGACGATTACATTCGAGGAACAACAAAGTATTAGAGTTAAAAACACATAAATAATTTATGATGGATTTAGCTCTAAGACGAGGCGTACCGCAGAATTTATGAGGAGTGTACACGCTGGTACTCGACGATTAAATTCGAGGAACAACAAAGTATTAGAGTTAAAGACGCATAACAATTTATGATGGATTTTTTGCTAAGACGAGGCGGTGAGCAAACAGAGCAACACACTGTGTTGCCACAAGGCGAAGGCGGAGTGAACGACGGCGGGGGTTGTAGGTTTAAATAGGAGTTTACATAAAGCTGAGCGTAAATGACTGAGTGTTTTTTCAAATAACGAAGTATTAGTGAAAAAGACACATAAATTTAAAATACGTAGGTGTTTGTTTGGCTAGGGCACTACCCCCAACCCACCTACGTATTAATTGAAGAGAAATTACTTATATGTAAGACAATTAAAAACGCTAAAGTTCACAAAATTATTTTTAATAATCTAAACTTTTTTTCATAAGCACGAATTACTTGACATAATACAATATTGTATATACAATTCAGTATGGACATAATATTTGAATGGGATAAAAACAAAAATAATCTAAATATCAGCAAGCACGGGTTATCTTTTGATGATGTGAAAGAAGTGTTTTATGACCCATTCGCCCTTGAGTTGTATGATGATAACCATTCTAGTGATGAAGATAGATATATAATCATTGGCGATATTGGTGGCTTTATTATTGTCACAACCGTTTATACTGAAAGGCAAAATACAATAAGGATAATATCTGCACGTTTTGCGACCAAAAAGGAGGAAAAATTTTATCATGACAATTTCATTGAAAAGACAAGAAGAACTTAAATTGCTAAAGAATAATATTGACTGCTCTGATATTCCTGAGCTTACAAATGATGAGCTTAAAAAAATGTCTAACAACCACTTATACAAGCCTTTGAAGAAGCAAATATCTATAAGAATTGACGCTGATGTTTTACAAATTCTTCAATCTGAAGGTAAAGGTTATCAAGCACGCATTAACAAAATTCTTAGGCAAGCACTAATGAAATAACTACAAATTATGTTCGTAGCCTTTTTTGCTTATATCCACAAGCTTACTGTTAGTAGATAAATATACGCCTGTGCCTTTTTCGACGATACCTATTGCATAAATATCTTTGCTTAGCACATTAAATACATAGTTTTGCAACTCGTATGCCATGCTTGCCTCAGCAGTAAATAACAACGCATATTCCTCGCCAGAACTTATTGCATAATCTATCATGCTAACACTTGCATCTTGTAACTTATCTGCATCTATGACTATTTTCACGCTAGAGCTTGTTGCAATATTGTTTGCATCTACGCCTAAACCATCGCTAATATCTGTGCAAGCTGTCACGTTTGGTATATTGCCTAGTAACTCGCCTAGTCGTACTTCTGCATCTAGCATTAAATGCTTATTATCCGCAACATCATGTTTAGTTGCCCCTAGTTCGTTTTCTAGCGCCATTTTAGATGCGCCAAGCATACGTGATACAAATACTACATCGCCAACATTTGCGCCACTACGTGTTAATATATTACTTGATGGTTCGCCTATAACTGTCATGCTAAGCATTAAACCAGATGTGCTACTTGTAGTATCGCCACCGATAAGTTCTAGATTATAATGGTTGCAATACTTTATTATACTCTTTGAAATTGCTTCAATATCATATCCGCTAGGGATTGCAACGCCTATTAAGCAAGCCTTTGCGACACCACCCATTGAAGCAATATCTGACACGTTTGATGAAAAAAGTTTACGAATTACTAGCTCTGTTGGAGTAGTAGCTAAAAAATGGACGCCCTCTACCATAATATCTTTTGATATGAGCATGTTATTGATTAAAACGGCATCATCGCCAATGCTTGTATGGCTATTTTGTTTGCCAAGTTGTAGTGATTTTATAAAGTCAAATTCGTTCATAATAGTTTAGATAATGCCAACACGTCATTATATACATCATCGCTAGCACATATATATGAAGATACCGCAAGCCCTGTAACACCTGTTGATAATACATGCTTTGCGTTAGATAAGTTTATGCCACCTATCGCAACTGATGGTACTTCTAGCATATCTACATTACGCTTTATACCATCAACACCAATGACTTTGCGTAAATCTTGTTTTGTATCAGTAGGATATACGGGACCTGTTCCCACATAATCGGCATAATTGTTTGCAAGCAAGCAATCGTAATTAGTGTTGCAAGAATAACCAATAATTTTATCGCCCATCAACTGCTTTGCAACATCTAGCGGTATATCTTTAATGCCGATATGTACACCGTTAACATCTAGTGCTTCTGCAACATCGCACCTATCGTTTATGATGAATAATACATCTTTTTTAGTTAAAAAATCTTTGATTGTTTTGCCTGTATCGTACATTTCACGTGCAGTAGACATTTTATCACGTAGTTGGATAGCAGTAACACCGCCAGAGATTGCCATATCTAAAAAATGCTCTAGCGGATATTTTATTTGTGACGTTTCTAAAACTAAATATAGCTTGCAATAATGTGATAAGTTTGAACGCTTATCCATTGAGTTACCTTGCTACTTCAATATAAAATACTGCGAACTCGCTTGCTCCATCTTGGCCAGCAATTACTGGGAATACATTTGTTGTGCCTTCGATAGCGTATCTTGTAAGCATATTAGCGGTCGCAAAATCAATCACATAGTTTCTATCGTCGCCATTATTATTTGCAATAGTTTTTGGATACCAACCTTTAAAGTTGATAATCTCGTCCCTATCGCCTGCATGGTTATAAACTTTTTTGATTATAAGCTTATCAGTTTTACTAACTTTTAACACGTCATCTTGTGGCACAACTTTATCTATACCATTAATATTTACTAAAAATAGCCATCTGTTATCAGCAACTTGTGTGGTTGATTGTTTATTATCTGAATTAATTTTTATGTTAATTTCTGCCATAACGTCGCTATCTTTACGAAATACTACTGCTGTACTAGAAGCTAGCTCAAACTTTTTGTCAATATCGTTGAGTGTACCATAGCCAAGTATATCGGCTGTAATGCCACGTGTATAGTTACATTCAACAAAAACAACGCTAACATTGCTACCTTTATCTATGTATAAGGTTTCATCAACGCCGACTTTTACAAACTCATCGTCTACTATAAACGATGCAGATGTCATAACTGGCTTAGACATAACGACTTGCGGATACTCTGGCACTATATCCATAATTTTCATAAACTCGTTTACAGAATATGTGTGATAGCGGATATTTTGCTCTAGCGCCTCCGCTTTGAAGTTCATATTTTTAGAGCCTTCCACGCCAAAAGCTGGCACACATTCATCTACTAACGCAAACCAAGTAGCAGATTTTCGCATTGGTTTATGCTTGCTATCATTGCTAGATGTTTTTGTATCAAACAAATGTAAGTGGTGGTTTTTGTTTTCTATCTTGCTGTTGACTTCTTTTATAACTTGCCTAGCCATATCGCCAAGCGGTATTACTTTTCCATCAGCGCATGTGTATGTGTTATCATCAATAATTATGGATTGCCCAAACCTATCAGGGTTGCGTGTTTCATCAACGTATGTAGGGTAATGATAGCCCCAACCATCATGCATATTTAAGAATAAATCAGACTCGCCTATAAGTTTCATAAGTTTTGTAACAACTTCGCCTTCAGTTGAATTTGGCACATTGTCAAAGTATCTGTTCATGTCGCCATCTACACCACGGTTATTTTGTATAACAGAGTGTAAGTTTGCCCTAGGGACGATAATCAAGTTACCTTTTTCTAGCACTATATCGGAATATAAATCGGCAGATAAAAATCCGCCCGGCTCGTCGCCTTGTATTCCGCCAATAACAAGCATTGTGTTACCATCTTGCCTGCCATATATTTTATATACTTGTAGTTCGTTATTTGTGCCTTCAAAAAAGACTTCACGCACAGTAGACGGACGATCAACCGCATAAGAATTTAAAGCAAAAAGTGTCGTTAGTATAGTTAATAATACTTTTTTCACATAGCCTTCCAAGTTTCAGATAAGATTGTAAAGTTAGTAGGATAACCTTTCAATGTGAGCGTTTTTATACCCTTGTCTGATAGCGTTGAAGATGAATACTCTTGCACAAAAGTGACGATATATCTATCGTTAGCAGTTTTACGCCATTTAATATTTGATATTTCTACTTTTATATCTTCGCCTTTAGCAAATAGACGCTCTTTACTTGATTTCCATGCGTTAAAGTTCATACCGTTTGAGCTAAACCTGTTATCGTAATACGTCATATAGTCGTTGATAAGCTGGCTATCCCAAGTGATAGACCAGTTATTGATAAACTTTTCGACTTCTGCAGTTACAATAGGTGTAGAATCTTTTGCGAATGTTTGCTCGTTTACTAATTGCATAACGTCGTTATCGTCAAGTACAAAGTAGTAACGCTTGTTTGTATATGATGTAATATTTGGTGCTGCATAAAATACGTTAGCATCAACGACATAGTTTTTGTTATCGTCTGTAAATATTTTAGTATTATCAGTAAAAACAACACGTTCTGGATATGAGTTCATTAAGCTAATTTTTCTATCAGCATAGTGTTTTCCACCATTTTTTTTGTTGCCATATCTTTCGTGGATATGCTTTTTATATCCTTCCTCATCGCTATTTGCCCACGTATTGATAAATGAATAAAATTTATCTAACGTTTCAACCCTATGTTTGCTATATTCTTCTTCAGTCATGTATGTAAAGTTATCTGTAATAAGTACAGGGTGGTTAATAGTAACAAAATCTTTCAACACTTCAAAATCTGGGTTAGTTAATGCAACACAGCCTTGAGTTTCTTTACGTATAGCGACACTATCATCCCTACCATGTAGCCATATACCGCCACCAGTTTTTTTATTTAATTTATCTATCGGGTTTGGGTAATTAAGCGGCAAACTACCAGCGCCATATATTTCTGCATATGGTCCGTACCTATTAACTAACGATTGCCCACTTCTGTAATCGACAATATAGTATAAACCTTGTGGTGTTTTGTTATCGCCCCTGATGTTTTTTTCTGGAATGCCACCGCTACCGTGCATAATATGGTCTGCATCAATAATAGTATAGCCATTATCAGCCATTTCTAGCTTATATAGCGAATAAGTAGCTTTTTCAACAAGTACCATGTTTAGCTTAGATACATCATCAAAAACAAGGTTAGAAATAACTTTGCCGTTTAAATTAGGCACTTCTAGCGTTGTTGCTGTAGTGTTATCGGTGTATGGTGCTTTATATGGCACAACTACATTAGTTTCGTTATCTGCACTTTGTGCAAAGCTTAAAGGACTTATTGTAAGTAGCATTGTTACTACTGTTAAGATATTACGCATTAATTTCACCACTCTATATTTTTACCGTACAAAAAGTATCTATCTAGTTTATTCTTTAATATATCGTTTACGTTTTTTGCATAGCCTATTGGCACTTCATCGCAAAAAAGTATTGCCGATTTTGTATCAACTTTTTTATCAATATCGAAGCCTTGCAAATATTTTATTGCTTGCTCGTGCGATATGTTTATGCGTGTATCGTTAGGTATATCGCCACCAAACTCCCATATTAATTGGCAAGTTGGCTCAAGCTCTTTACCAGCGACACGATATATATTCAAACCACGCCTTTTAAACCTGACTTTATCGAATAATCCGCCAGATGTTTCCATATAGCCACGTGATTCTGTTTCAAAAATATTTATATCACTAGGAATATTTATAGTGTTTTTATGAAAAAAATCAATAGCTTTTGTGCTTAGAGTAGGATTATTGAAGCTATTTTCTTGCAAATCTCCACATTTTCTAAACAATGCGACGAAAAAACCATCTATTGAGTGCATATCAGGCATGATACGTGCGACGTTTTCATCTATATTTGATATGCCAGATAAACCACCACCTGCAAACTCACCTGCTTTTAGTAGCTCAACACCTTCGATATTATCAAGCACGTACTTGACTGCAAGTTCGTTTTCCTCAAGCGATAGTGTACATGTAGAATATGCAAGCACACCACCTTGCTTTAATGCTTTAAACGCAGATTTTAATAGCTGATATTGCAAAGTTGCCATACGTTCGATTAAGTCTTTACCCCATTGTGATTGAACAGTTTTGTTGCGAAAAATTTTGTTTTCGTTACTGCATGGTGCATCAAGCAATATGCCATCAAACGTATCTACGAACATATCGCCTAAAAGCCTGCCATCGTATGATACAGTACGTACGTTGTAGCAACCATGTTTTTCTAGGTTGAAGTGTAGCGATTTTAAGCGGTTTGATGAAATCTCGTTAGCAACAATTATACCCTTTCTGTTTGTAAAATCTGATAACGCACAAGTTTTACCACCCGGCGCAGCAGATACATCAAGCATAACAGGCTTTTCTGGCATGTATGATGCCAAAAGCTGTGCTGGCACAACAGATGATGGGTTCATAATATAGAAACCACCTGTTTGGAATGATAATGTATTTGTTAAGTTTTGTTCACCGTCTATCACTTTAAATATATCTCTGTAGCCATCAAGATTTTCATAAGTAGATACTTTTGATAACTCGCTAAGGTAATCTATACCCCTAGTAGTGTTAAGCCTAAAGTGTTTCTTTTTAAGTGTGGAAAGCGATTGTTCAAACTCGTCATACTTATCGTTAAGTAGCGGTTTATACATTTGCTCAAACTGTAATCGCCAATTATTGTTATCTGACATAATATTAGATACTATTAGATTATTGAAAATATTGCAAGAGTATAATCGTTTTTTAGCTTATGCTATGTTATGCGTATGACTGCGATTATAAAAAAAGGACAGTGTAAAACTGTCCTAAATATAATATTATTACTGTATTATTGAACGATTAATAATGAAATCGACTTGAGAACGAGATGAGCGTACAGAGCAACACACTGTGTTGCCACAAGGCGAAGGCGGAGTGGCAACGACGGCGGAGGGTACCGCAAGAAACTGACTGAGCTTACATTGAACGTAAGTGACAGGAAGTTTCTGAGGAACAACAAAGTTATCATGTCGATTTCGTATTAATTACGGTTTGCGACGTATTATTGGGGCAGTGTTAGCATTACCATCATCATAAAACTCCCAATCTTCATTATTCAAGTAGTTATTCAATATCCACAACTCGCCTGTAGTTTCAGTTTCATCATTCAATTCGCTAATAGCAGAAATATTATCAACATTATATGATGTGCCTGGACCGCTATTAATAGGGTCTACTCCAGCATTAATATCAACATTACTTAATGAATATGCACCAGAAACTTCACCCTCATTATAACTTGCAATACCACCAGCGGAAGCACCTGTAATTTCACCAATGTTATAAACAGATGTAATTGTACCACTATTACCGCCAACAATACCACCTGTACTGCTTGAGCCAGCAATAGTACCAGTATTATAACATGCTATAATATAACGGTAGTTATACCCAACAATACCACCTTTCCAGTCTGAGCCTGTTATAGTGCCCGCATTAGAACTTGCAATAACTGTAC
>CAYJIW010000020.1:0-25101 GCA_964370335.1 uncultured Deferribacteraceae bacterium | reverse complement strand
TAAAAAGTTTTACAAAATTGTAAAAAAGATGAATTTTGTTTTACGTTTTTGGAAGAAATATTGTTGCGTACGTCAAAAAAATGTGTGACTATAGTGTATTATTGATAAAAATAAAAGGGTAATAAATATGACGAAATTTGCAGCGATTGATTTTGAAACAGCTAATAGAGAACGCTCTAGTGTGTGTAGTGTTGGTATAATTATTGTAGATAATGGCGAAATAGTTGATAGCTATTATAGTTTGATAAGACCAGAGCCAAATTTCTATGACTACTTTTGTACAGAAATTCATGGGCTAACTAGCGATGATACAAATACTGCACCAACTTTCGATATTGTTTGGGGTGAGGTTGAGCAAGTTATCGAGGGGTTACCACTCGTCGCACATAATATGGTGTTCGATCATAGTTGCATAGTTGCAGCGCATAAATTGTATAAAATGGATTTACCTGATTATGATATTCATTGTACGTGCCAAACAGCACGCAAAATGCTACCAAACTTACCAAATCATAAACTACCAACAGTTGCAGAACATCTTGAAGTATCACTCGATAACCACCATAACGCACTTGCCGATGCAGAAGCTTGTGCAGAAATCGCAATAAAATTATCAATGTTTAAATAAAATCACGTGTTGCTATGTCATATGTCAAGATTTGACGTACTACTCTGGTTTAATGTTGCATATTGTGAATAAATGATGTAACATTAATTAATCGGAGGTGAAGAATGGAAAAGAAAGTAATTCAAAATATTGAAGGTATTCTTTGTAAGAATGGCATTGAGGATATTGAAAAAGTATTAAATGACCATCAAATTACTCTTGAGAGTTTTGGTGAAAAGAAAAAGATAAAAGCAGAATCAGCTAAAATTGATACTTATATACATGCGTATGGTATACTGCTTGCACTGCCAGAGATACTAAAAGAAAACAAAGATGAAAAAATTTGTTCTTTGTCACTAGGGGCAGGTAATACAGGAAAAGATTTTGATGTAGAAACGACTCATAGAGTTGCAGAATTTAAGTTTTCAAAATGGAATGAAAAAACAAATTCAGGAAGACAAGATGCTATATTTAAAGATTTTATTAAACTGTTGATTTATAAATCTACTAATGAAAATATAAAGAAAGAAATTTATTGTTATAGTGCAAAAAAAGTTGAATGCTTTTTTGAGAAAAGTGGACGAAAAATAAAAAGTGTCTTATCTAATTCAATAACATTTGATAGTTTTAAAGAATATGTTGAAGTTAAGAAATTTGATAATATTGATACTGAAAATATTACTGTTTCAGAATTTTATAATGAATATTACCTTAAAAAAGAAGGTGAAATGAATAAAATCAAAATCATAAGCCTAGAAGAAGTTTTTGAAAACATTAAGTAACAGCTTTTTGTTATTATTGGAAGCTAGTAAAAACTAGCTTCCTTATTACACCTATATGCTAAGAGATTTAAAAATTTTGTCTCCAAACCATTTTTTGAAATGATTACTTTTTACAGTGTAGTTCAGCGTACTTTTTACATAACTCAGAAGACTGCCTTTGCACAATACTATTAATAACAGATAGTGAAACTCTTTCAGTGTGTAAGGCTTGTGCTTTCTTTACAATATGGATAGCATCGCAAGTAGACTCAAAATATATTTGGGGCAACTGCTTGCCGTAATATTTATCATCTGCAATAACTAACAATCCATATTTTAGTTTGGCTGTTCTCAAATACTCAGCACATTTTTCTACAATATTTTCAGGCACAATAAAATAAAACCTATTCGGCGTCCACATTCCTGAAAGTTTTTTATATCTTTTGTGTTTTCTCTTTTTGAAGTCTGCTATAAAATCTTGATAAGTTGTTTTTATCTCGACTTCAATAAATTCTTTGCCATCACATGCAATAAAATCAGCTTTGTAGTCGCCACATTCACATGCGATATACATATAACCTCTATGAAAGCGAAAGTAGTTGAGCAAATGGGCTTTAATATAATATGAATTTATTATTTTAGATTTTTTAACCGTATCCGTCATTTTTTGTCGTTCCTATATGAAATATTATTAGAAGTTAGCACATCATGTTTCCAAAGCATGAAATGAAAAATAATATCTTTATCGTTTCATAAATTGGAATGAATGTCCTATATTGTGTATAGAAAATAATAATTATAGGTGAATTATGCCAAAGAAAATCAACCCAGACGGAAGAGCGCACGAAAATATTTTAGCACTTTATTCTTATATGTTGGCAAACACTCAGCCAATTTCATTAACTGCGCTAAGTGAAAAGTTTAAGGTGTCAAAGCCAACAATGTCACGCTATCTTGATGCGCTTGAGAGTTCAAATTATGGTAAAGTGAATTGTGAAACTATTGCGAAAGAGAACTTTTACTCGCTTGACCGTCCAAAGAATTTGCCGAAAATATCGCTTAGTGTCGAGGGCTTGCAGCAGCTTGCGCTTTGCCGTGATTTTATGAAGCATTTGCTACCTTACGCCGAGCAACGCAACCTTGATGCTGTGCTTAACCTTGCAACTGCATATTTACCTGATGGCGATGAAATTGTGCTGCCAGAAGTTGCGACATGTTTTACACGTGGCAAGATTAATTATGAGCCTTTCCAATATAGCTTTAAAAAGATTTTGACTGCGGTGAAAAATAACCTAGTATGTGAGCTTAGTTACAAGGGTACTAATAAAGAAAAATCATATAAATTTGCACCGAAAAAAGTTGTCGCTATCGGCGAAGCTATCCATATCAAAGGCTGGACAGTCACAGATGACTTACAGCAAAAGTATGATGCCCCATTAAATATTATTTTACATCGAGTAATAGATGTTGTATTGACTGATTTTTCATCTAATCATTTACCAGAAGTTAAGCAACTTGATAATGGCTATTTTGGCTATATTAATGAAGAAGAATTTGAAGTAAAAATCCAAATCAAAGGCTATCCTGTAACGTATGTGGCAGAACGCATATGGAGCAGCAAGCAACATATTGAACATAACGATGATGGCTCGATAACATTGACGATGATGGCACAAAGCGTGTGGGAGCTTCGCACATGGGTGTTGAGCTTTGCTGAAAACGCAAAAGTTATTTCGCCAGAGTGGTTTAAGAACGAAGTTGCAACGTCTATAAAAAAACTGTCAGAAGTATATAATGCATAGCTTTGCAGCACTCGACTTTGAAACAGCAAACAACCACCATAACACACTTACTGATGCAGAAGCATGTGCGAATATAGCGTTAAAACTCCCCGTTACGTTTGAATAACGGGGAGCTGAAAAGGGGGTTATTGTATAGTTAGTTTTTTTCTTGACCTCTCAACCAATTATTAATATTCTTCTCAGCTTCTTCATTTCTATCAATCACGAATTCACGATAGTCTGTGTTCTGAGAAATGAATGCAAACATTTCAGCTAACTTGAGGCTTAAACCTGCAGAACTATTTGCATAATTACTCTTTTTTGCTAATGGCATACTATTGCTAAATTTAGAATTCATACTGTGAGTAATTAAACACAAATTACCAAAAGTGTTTATGAGTTTGTCACTATCATCTGTTATGCCTTCATCTAATCTATTAGAATCTATTGGGTTTTGAGGGTATAAATGTTCGACTGAATTGCGGTATTCAAACTCAAAGCTGTCATATTTTACATTTTTATAATTTCTATTCGACCATAATATAAAGTCGTAGCAATTAAAAATAAAGTTTTCAACATCTGTTCCGTTATGTAGGTTATTGAAAATTAATCCATTGTCGTCAGGTAAATATTTACTCAAATATGATTTCGCTAGTTTGTTCAAAAAATTGTAATAATCATTAGATGTCATATCTGGAACATTATCAAGCTTTAATAACACATCATTTAGCCAATTTTTATAATTTTGTGTAGGATAAGACACATGAAACATCGCTTGTATCATACGTATTTCTTCATTGAATTTGTCGACGCTGTTATAAGTATTAACATAAGTTATAGTGTTTGTTTTATCTTCACTTTTGATTGCCTTTTTTAAGCTCCATTTTCTTTTATCAGACTGATACTCACGCTTAATTATGTATTTATCAAAAAGAGTGCGTAACTTCAATAGCTTCATAATAAATTCAATAGAAAAAGCCTCTTTTACATTAGAGAATTGCCCAATCAGTTTTTTATCATCAAGGCTTATTTCTTCACCAAACTGAACTTTTAATACTTGTAATAAAAATGGTGCAAAATTTATGATTGATTCGTAGCGTTCGTTTAGATTACTACTTTGTTCATTGTCTGTTGCGACATTGCTTCCATTATTTATTATAGATTCAATGCTTTGTGAATTGCTTGCTAAGGAATCAATTTTATTTTTTGATATTTCATCTGATAATGCGTCTAGTAATATATCAAAATCTTTAGCTACAAAATTAAGATCGTCAGTGAATATGCGTTTCCTAATTTCAGAATCAAAGTTCATTACAACATAATTATTCATGTTTGAACACGCTTCCCAAATTATGTTAAATACTTTTTTGCCTTTTTCATCACAAATTGTATCCATCATTTTTGCTTTTAAAATTTCATGTTGCTCCAGTTGTTCACCACGTGAATTCATTATTTCAAAGTAATGGTTTAGGTCAGTATTATCTGGCAAAGGAATGCGAACTAATTTAACATTGTTAAAAAAATAGTTAGCAAAAGACTTTGAATCTAACAGCTCTCTTTCATTGCATGCTTGATTTATTATTTTTTTAACATTTTCATATATATGTATAATATGCGAAGCCTTGAGATTGCTACTAATGACAGATTGATCTGGATCGGGATTGGAATATATAAATTCAAGTGCCTTATTAGATAAATCTCTATATTTAAAGGATAAATTACATTTGATATCGTGTTCATATTCCATTTTCATTCCCTTAAGCACACATGCAATAATATTTAACGTTGTAAGTCTTTGTTGTCCATCAACTGTTTCATAAGTGTTTGTATCGTTATTTATATAAACCACCAAATTGCCTAGATAATAAAATTGTTCCTTTTTATCAGCGGCATAGTCAGCTATATCTTTGATTAGTTGAGTAACTTCTGTAATATCCCACGCATAATTACGTTGATATGCAGGAATAACATATTGGTCAGAAGAAAGTATCTCATTTATATTTAGTTCATCTATATTTAGCCTATTACTCATGTTTGTCACCCTCACTTGCTTTGAAAAGTTTATTGTGTAATTCTTTGTTATAGTTAGCTTCAATAATTGTTGGAATTGTTTGGTTTAAAACATCATTATACGATATAGTGCTACTTATAGCTCTAAGCATGCTCGTGCCACTTGTTGCTAAATTTCTAATGCTCTCAATACGTACTGCTTTTTGATTGAACCGTATAGAGTAAGCCCATTGAACAATCATTTTTACTACTCTGTCCAGTTCACTATAACCAAATTTATCAATATAGTACATCAATGTCATATCAAACAACATTCGTACATATCTATCACCTGTACGATTACGATTGTTATATGTATTTAATATTTCTATAATTCGTGCTGTTTCACTATAACCCGTAAATGTTTCAGTATTTCTAACTTTATCGTATTGTGTTTTGTAATGGCGTACCATGTCAAAAAATCGGCTACCATTCGTGATTGATGACTCAATTTGATATGGATATGTTAATGCAGAATTGTCAATTTTTCGTTCAATACTTGTCTCATATCGATTGGCGAAATAATGGCAAATTATATCTTTCATATAACACGGTAAATAATCACTATTTAATGAGATACCTTTAAACACATTAACATTATCTTTAGTAAAATAAAGTGTACCAATGCCTTTTTGCCATTGTTTAATGCGAAATAACGAAGTGAATAACATAGTAAGGTCATCTGTTTTTAAGCTTTCCCAATATTCAATGTTATCTTTATCCGTTTTTGACCACTCTGGCATATCACGTAAATGGTATGCTTTTAATAAGTCATGTGCCTCAAGATCTTTTCCTCTTGCATTTTGCGAGTCAAAAAATTGGAATGCTACTGATATATCATCATTTGTTACTATTTGTACAAGCTCACATTTGTTTAAAAGGAAGTTTATTGCGTCATTAGAAAATTCATTAATTCTATCCTTAATTACTTTATAGTTGCTTGCAATATTTGCTATTGATATAGGATTGCTAAAGCTGTTTTCTAAAAAGGTCGAAATTTTATCTGAACTTGCACGTTCGCCTAGTGCATAGAGCAACAAGCTAAGCGTTATTAAACGTTGCTGACCGTCGACAATATTCAGTGTAACACCGTCATTGTGAATTATTAAAGAGCCTAGTCGATATTGTTCACAATCTTTGAACGCCAAGATGTCTGAGATAAGAGCATTGACATGTTTTGCCTGCCATTTATATGGGCGTTGATAATCAGGAATTGTAAAATCACCAAATTCTAGTTCTGAAATTGATATAATTTTTTTGCTCAAAGATAGAATATTTTGTGTTTTGTTATCAGAATTAGCAAAGTAACTAGCTAAAAAGTTATCTACAATTTCCATTAATTTATCAAGTTCTTCAATTAATTCTGCACTATTCATGATTTTACGTTTGCAAAAATATTGCCCTTTATCCCGTTGTTGCCATTTTCGCCACTCATATTGTTTACCATCATCAAGCTTATCCTCACTAAGCTTATCATGCAAATAGTTTACTAGTTTAGTAAACTCAGTATCGGCTTTGCCTCCTTCTAAGTGCAAAGCAAGATGTCCATTAAGGTACTCATAATGCACATTATCAATTTTTGGATTAGTTGACACATTGATGTATCTGTTATAGTGATATGCACGTCCTATATAAGCGTTTATTTCACGTTCTTTATATTTATTTTTAAGCTTATTGCGCAGGTCTTCATAAATGTATAACATGTATTCTCCTTACTATATTATGTATCAAATATTTCTTAAAATAGTCATTAATAATCATTTTTCATTTACTTCGTTCAAAATTTCCATACGTACATACAAAATAATTCACTTCGCTCATCTTGTCCCCTTTTCACTTTATCTCTTTGCTTTTTAACAACTCGATAATACCAATACTATAACCTTTTGCGCATGCTATCATAAGTGGCGTATTCCCAGCCCCGTCGCTTGCGTTCACATCTGCACCGTTTGCAACAAGATATTTTATATTTGCTTCACAACCACGATAAGAACACGCTGTAAAAAGTGCCGTATGGCCGTTCACATCTTTTGCATTTATATCTACACCTTTCTCAATAAGAAATTTTATAGCATCTATATTATCTTTAATTTTACATGCATACATAAGCAGAGTTGTAACATTATTAACCTTAGCTGTCACATCTGCCCCGTTTTCAACCAATAATTTTATAACATCAATATTATCTTTACGCGTACACGCATATTTAAGCGGTGTGTCTTTAAGCCAGCCTTTAACGTTTACATCCGCACCATTGTCTATTAATAATTCGACAGCATCAATACCCGAACCATTTCTACATGCTTTTATGAGCGGTGTATTTGTTAGCTCATCTCTTGCGTTCACATCTGCACCGTTTTCTATTGCTTCATGCACTTCTTCAGCAGTTACATTCGACCAATCTAGCCCCAATAACATATTATACCTCTCATTTTAATATTATATTTTTTACAAATTTTTCAATAGGAAAATAAACAAAAATGCTAGCCATAGTTAATATAGCTAGCACGTAAAATTCAATAACAGTTACAGTTTATACCAATCATGACTTCCGCCTGATGAACAATTTTGTGAGCTTGGCTTTTGTGCAGATTTTAACATTAATCCACATTTTTTACATTGGTAGTTGTCGTTGCCAGTTGTACCTAAATCAAACCAACTATGACTTCCACCAGATGAACAGTTTTGCGAGTTTGGTTTTTGTGCTGATTGAAGTACTAGTTTACATCTTGTGCATTGGTAATTCTTGTTGCCAACAGCCCCTAAGTCATACCAGTCATGGCTTCCACCTGATGAACAATTTTGTGAGCTTGGCTTTTGCCCCAATTGCAACACCATCCTACACTTCTTACATTGCCAGTTTTTCATAATTCCCTCCTACGAGTTATTTATTTAAGTGGCCTAGCGAACCACTTTTTGAAATGATAACTCACCAACGTTTCAAACCATGAAATAGACAAATGTAAATTCTCATATTTTTTATTGTTATGTTAAAATAACCTTTCCATATGTCAAGATTTGACGTATAATATATTTATAAAGTGGTTAGAGGTGAATTATGGCTTATGATAGAATGTACGACTTAATTAATTTGGCAATAAATATGCAATCTAATAGTGTGGGCGTTACGCTTGATGATATAATGGAAGATTTTAATGTATCTAGGCGTACTGCCGAGCGTATGCGTAATATGATAATGGCGCAGTTTATACAAGCAGAGGGTTATCGTGGTGATGATAATAAAATGTATTGGCGTATCCCGCAAGGCACTTTGAAAGACTTAATAGGGTTTACTGCCGAAGATTTTGCGTGTTTAGAAGTTGCGAAAAAAGCATTAGAAAATGCACAAATGGAGGATAAAGCAAAGCATATTACAAATATTATGAATAAAATATCGGCAAGTATTAAAACTGACGTCTACAAAAAGATTGATAACGACGCTGAAGTTTTGCTACGTGCAGAAGGGTTTGCTGTTCGTCCGGGCCCTAGGGTAGTTATTGAGGAAAATATCATTAAAGACTTGCGACACGCTGTATTATGCAGTTATCAAATTAATATTGAATATTACTCAAAAAATAGCGGTAAAACTAGCCAATATACTGTAAATCCGTATGGGTTTATCTACGGCGAGCGTAACCATTATTTGCTTGCATCGCATAGCAACGGATATTTAGACGGAAAACCGCACTACTTTATTTTAAGCAATATAAAATCTATCGAAGTGACAGACGAAATGTTTGAAGCAGATGAAAGTTTTAGTTTAAAAGAGTATGCAGAACAATCATTTGGAGCATTTCAAGAAGAACCATTTGATGTGGAATGGCTATTTAGTGCCGATGTGGCAGACGAAGCAGAACGTATGATTTTTCACCCAAAACAAACGACAAAACGCAACGGTGATGGCACATTAACAGTATGTTTTAGGGCAGGCGGAGCAGTCGAAATGGATTGGCACTTATACACTTGGGGCGACGATGTAACAGTTATCAAACCAACAGACTGGTATGACGAAGAATAGTAATAATAGAGTTGCTACCCACATATGTGGGTAGCATTGCTTTTGATTAATAGTTATATCGTTCTGACATAATAACTTTCATCATAATTATCTCTGGATCTATTTCGCATCCCAATACAGATTTGATAATGCTAGGGCTTCTTCCTGATATAAGGGTAGTGCCAGTATTATGAATTTTTACAGGTATATTTCCCTCTCTGCCATCAACATTCCAAAATATTAAATTAGGTCGAGAAAATCCTGCTTTTTTGTATTTTTTTTCTATTGTATCAAAGTTTGTATCTTCGCAATATGTGCTGTCAAATTCCATATCAGATATAATTAATAGTGTTTTAGGCATATTTTCAACTGTCAGAGTTCCATCTTTTAGATTTTTCAACAGTAGTTCAAACACAGCTTGTATATCAGTATTCATATCAGGGGCATGTTTGTAAATGTGGTCTACTATTTCTTTTAAAGAGAATTTATCTTGCAATGTCGGAATCGTGCAAATTTCAGGATGGCCGCAAAAAGTCATTAATAACCCTTTAAAGTTACCTATATTTCTTTGTGCAATATATATTCCGATTGCAAGTGATACCCAAATAGGCGTATCTAGATTAGAATGACTGATTTCTCCCATACTGCTCGACACATCAACTATAGGTAATATTGCGTTTTCACTTTTTAGCCAGTTAGGTAATGCTTTCCACATAGGTTTTGCAACATCCTCTGATTCCATATACGCTTTAAAAAGCACTTCATGGGGGTACACTGCGCTTGAATTGATTTTAGCTATTCCTTGACTTAGAGCTGTTTTGTATAAACCAAACCTTTCGTTATCGTTTCGGTAAAAGGCTTTCGTGTACTTCAACATGGCTTTGCTAGGCACATGTTCATAGTTAAATGAATAATCTTTATTGCATAAATTTGTTTCTACAACATTCGTTAATGTCGCTAACATTTTACGGTATGCCATAGGTGACATGTTTAATGCAGTGCGCAACTTAACTGCTAAAGCTTTTTTACTAGATTTCTCACGTGGCATCCACTTTGCAAGCAATGCATCTTTATTAGCAATTCCTTCTTTAATCAAGTCAATGATAAAGTCAGGTAATGTACTAAGTGAAAATACATCATCCCATCTGCCAAGTTCGGGAATACGTAAAGTAATTGCTTTTAGCGTTTCAATATCATTAATTACATATAAAAACCTCATGTAATTACGAAACTGTTCTCTCTCGCCAGCGCCTTGTCTAATATCTCTAGCCCATAACATAATGCGAGTGCATAAATCTTTATTTTCGTAGTATGCTAATTGCATTGTAGAGTTAATGTCTTTGTTTCTGCAAGCACCTACTAAAAAGAAAAGGTCTAAGCACGCATTATCGCTAGTAGAATGTGTCACAGCGCCATTATCTGTTAGCGAGTCGTTTGTTTTAAGTTTTTTGTATAACGTCATATTAATCCTCCCGGTTACGTCTTTTATACCATTAAAAAGATTTTTGCTGTTTGTAACCATTGAGGAGTCAGGGTAGGTTTATCTCAGACACCTTTGAAATATATTTTGCTGCTACTACCCTTAAGGACAGGATGCTAAAAAAATACCTTAACGGTAACCTAAATGTGATTGCGGTTAACATCCTTAATAAAACAATTAGCTGTTTATGCTTATTAGTAAAACATACGAATACGTCAAACGAAGGCGTATTCATAAAATTTATTGCATTTTTTTTTCGCAATAAAATAATAAAACATATGAATACGTCAAATCTTGTCGTAAAATTGATTTGCTACCCATTTATTTGGGTAGCAAGAGGGGTTATTTTGTTATTTGATAAGCGATGTTTTATCAAATTCGGTGCAATTAATTAAATCAATTCTGTTTTGTTATACAATTTATCATTTATAATATCACTTATATTATCTCCGCAATCATCAGAAAATCTGAAAAAAGGGTTAAAATTCATCTTGTTTTTTTTTGTTATATTAATCCCTAGTTCTTTTTCAACATTTCTGCATGAGCTTCCCTTAATATCTTTAAAAAAATATTTCTGCATTGTTTTTCTAGCGTCATCATTTTTATTGTTATCACCTTTGTTGTCAAGTGTGATAAAGTAAAAGTCTGGGACTGAATCAAAATCTTCTTTATTTATATTTTCATTAAATGGTATATCAATGTCCAAGTATTTGTAGCTTTTTATTATATCAACAAGTTCCACTTTAAGATGTTTACTATATTCATTTGCAGCTATAAAATTTGTAAAATCTTCACTATGTTTACGTATACCACTTTTCTCACCCATTGCACTTCTGCCATACTTTAGTTCAATAAGTGCAACCTTGTATGGTTTATTCTTTGAAATTGCGATTATATCAAATCTACCGAATGAATCTTCATTCTGATTATTGCGTGCTTTCACATACTCCATGTCAATACAAAAGTATTTTGCATCTTTATTTGAGTTATTGTTTAATATTAATTTTTGCTGTACAACCTTTTCAGGTTTACTACTATATTTTTCATTAATTCTATTAATGATATTATCATAATTGTCAACTATAAATGGAGGTTCAACACGCACATTTTTTTGTGCTGTTGTATTATCTTTGAGATATTTTTCATGTATTTCGCATGTTAATTTTGTTTTACCAGACACTTTAGCTATACTTTTAGACTTATAATATACATTAATATAATCATTTCTTATTCCAATGAACAATTCATTCTTTGGTTCTTTGCATAGTTCATAAAGTTCTGTTTGCTTAAACATATCTGCAAATTTTTTGTCAATACCACGTATGATTTTTGTCATAATACCACTTCTCCTTTTTTATTTATTGCATATATTCATATTATAGGATATAATACAGTAAATCAACATAAATATAAATATATTTTATGTGTATGTCAGTTTTTGACGTATCAATCTGCTACAGCTATAATATTATAAACAGGAGTGAATATGAATAATGTTAAAATATGTGTACATCAAGCAGCCGATAAAATTGGTGGAAACTGTATCGAAATTGTATCAAAGGGTGGCGAACGTCTTATCCTTGATGCTGGTAGATCGTTAGATATTGATAATAAAGCGAAAACGCCTATGCCTGATACACTTGATACAACAACAAAAGTTGCTGGCGTGCTTATTTCGCACCCGCATACAGACCATTTTGGTATGCTTGAATCTATACCGCTAGATTGGAACGTTTACTGTGGCAAAGTATCACATATTTTAATAGATTTTAACACTCATTTTGATGGTAAAAAGCTAAATAATCCTTTTATAACTTTTAAAAAGGGGGCTAATAACATTGGTTCGTTTCGTGTGACTCCTTATTTGATAGACCATTCAGCAGTTGATTCATATGCGTTTTTAATAGAAATTGACGATAAAAAGATATTTTATTCTGGTGATATTCGTGCACATGGAAGAAAAAGCATATTAACAGAGTATATTATCAAAAATCCACCAAAAAATATTGATGTCTTGATACTCGAGGGTACTAATTTAACCGATACAAAATCGAATGCGAAACCAACTATAAGCGAAATTGAACTTGAAAATCAATTTGTGGAAGCGTTTAAAAATGCTGATGATAATAAAATATTTGTTACATTCTCGGCGCAAAATATTGATAGAATTGTTACTTTGTACAAAGCAACATATAAAGCACAAAGAAAACTCGTGCTTGATTTATATTCAATGTATACGCTTAAAATACTATCAGATGATATTAAAGTTCCAAATATTGAATGGGAAAATAACCATTTAATGACTGTCATTACATCAAATATGAAATATCTATTATCAAAAAAAATAGGTGAAGAAAATTGTAAGGAATTTATTGAATACCTTATAAGTAATAATCGTGCATGTTCAGTGGAAAAGATTTCAAAATTTACTTGTAAAAATGTAATACTCATACGTGATAGCTTAGTTGAGGCGTTTTCGAAAAATGATTACATCGTTCCAAACGAAAATGATTTATGGATATATTCCATGTGGGGAGGCTATTTAAAAGATAACTCAACCGAGAAAGTGCGTGCATATTTAAAAGATTGTAAGCGTGAATATATACACACTAGCGGTCACGCATCGCAAGAAAAACTAATTGAAATTGCAAATGCAATAAATGCGAAAACAATCATACCAGTACACAGTGAAAACTGGGCAAATAATAGCAATAACTTTAACAATATAAACATTGTGCAAAATGGAGAATGGTGTGAAATAAAATAAAATATTTAGTTAATATGTCCATATTTGACGTATAGTCGTGTTATGCACCTTATACAGACTAATAAAAAATGTAAAAGGAGAAAACATGAAAAAGTTACTTACTATTTTATTTTTAGCAGTACCACATTTTGTAATTGCAGAGGATAATATTACATCATCTAGTGGTGGTATATCAATTGGAGGGTACGAACTTACAGGAACAGATTTAGTTATCGCATCAATAGTTATGTTCTTAGTTGTTGTGGCTATAGTATATTTTTTTAGAATTGCTGTAGAAGCATACTACTTAGAAAAATATAATTATAACCCTGTCACTTACGAAAATCTAGCGTACTTAGTGGCTGGTTATGTAATTTTAGGGCTGTGTATTGTAATAACATATTCAGATGGAATAATTGATATTGTGCCAATAACTGTTTGTAGCCTTATAGCACTAGGCATAATTATTTATAATTTAGCAACAAATATTAAATATTTAGGAATATCTAGTGGCATTATTGCAACGATAATAGCAATAATTATTTCAGTTATGGCATCAGTTATCGCAGTTGTAATTATTATAATATTATTAATTATACTTGGTGGGGGCAAGGATAAAAATAAAGACAAAAATAAAGACGAAAATACAGACAAAAATAAAAAAAATTAACTTTTTGGTTAAAAATTTTCAATTCAAATAGAATATATATAGTCATACTTTAGTCATCAACTTATGCCTCTTGAGCTCTTCAAGAGGTGTTTTCTTTTAATTATCAATTAAATACAGCGAATACGTCAAATATTGACACGTCAGTATGCTACGTTAATATATCACAAAAAATCTAGGAGTAATCACATGAGAGAAGAAAGAAGTTATGCACGTTATTTTTTATCAAAGTTGTTTAATTTAAACAAATTGTCATTTGATAGTATGCGTAAAGGTCGAAATTTGTTGGATTGGGCAGATGAGCATTCTGGAAGGCTGTTTGGATTTAACGATAAAAATGAATCATACGATAGAGTAGTAAAAGATGAATTAAAAAAATGGATTGATAAGGTTAATCTTAACGATAACGAACGCATACATAATGGCACTGTTAATAAAAAACTTGAAGTGATTACTGAAACATTCCAACTATTAAGGGAAGAAAAAGAGATTTTGCGTATCGTGTTGCTTTGTCATGAGTATGAAAGTGTTAAAGAATTGCTATATGAACTAACAGGAATTAGCGATATCAATAAAATATTTATATCATCTGCTGCAAATATAAAAATTAAAAATATAGAAAATATAATTGCAAATAAAAATAGTATTTTAATGAATGGATTATTAGAATATTGGCGTGGCGATATAAGCATGTCTGATGTGCTAGAAAGAATTTATCAATCACCATGCAGAAATGCTGATGAAATTAGAAAACAAATTGTTGATGAAAAAGCTAACACACATCTCAAACGTAGCGATTTTGAATACGTTGCTGAACAGTACGATTATATCGTAAAAATACTTAAAGCATCATTAGAAAAACAAGAAAAAGGCATCAATATTTTATTGTATGGCACACCCGGCACAGGCAAAACAGAGCTTGCAAAAGCTGTATGTAAAGAGGTTAATGCTAGCCTATACATGCTACAAGAAAATAGTAAAGAAGATAAAAAAAAGGAGCGATTAAGAGAATTAGTGCTTGCACAAGATTTATGCAAATTCGCTAAAAATACAGCACTTATGTTTGATGAAGCGGAAGACGCTTTTACAAACTCTATATTCTATGAGTCTGGCTCGTCAAAACTATTCATGAATAGATTATTAGAAAAAAATGCAACCCCAGTTATTTGGATTTCTAACAATATTCGTAGCATGGATAAAGCATATTTGCGTCGCTTTACATACGCCTTAGAAGTGCCAACACCTAGCGTGACTGCTCGTCAAAATATATGGCTAAATGTCGCAAAAACTTATAAACTAAAGTTATCGGCTGACCAAGCAAAACAGTATGCAAAAAACTATGTTGTGCCACCTGCGTTTGTTGATAGTGCAATAAAATCTGCAAAATTAATTAATGATATTAATGCGATTGATACTACTATGCAAAGCCTGCATAAATCTATCACAGGCAAAGAAATTACAATAAAAAAAGAAAAGAAGATTGAATTTAATACAGATATTTTGAACACTAGCGAGGACTTGAAAGCCTTAAAAGATAGAATTGTTACAAATAATATTGAACGTTTTTCACTTTGCCTATACGGAGCTGCTGGGACAGGAAAATCAGAATATGCACGATACTTAGCGGAGCAAATGGGGCTAGAAGTCATACATAAACGAGCATCTGATTTATTGAGCATGTATGTCGGAGAGGCTGAAAAAAATATTGCAAAAGCATTCAAAAAAGCTAGAGATGAGAAAGCGTTATTAATTTTTGATGAGGCGGATAGCTTTTTGCAAGATAGGACAAACGCACAGCGTTCTTGGGAAGTATCGCAAGTGAATGAGATGCTAACATGGATGGAGTGCCACCCATATCCGTTTATTTGTACTACAAACTTGATGACAAAATTAGATAAAGCGAGCCTACGCCGATTTACATTTAAAGTAAAATATGACTACATGACAAATGAGCAAGTAGTGATTGCGTGTAAACACTTTTTGGGGCTACAGGCAACATTGGAAGATGTGCAAATATTAAATTATTTAGCACCGGGCGACTTTATGGTCGTAAAAAATAAAGTGGATATTCTAGGGATAACTGACAAATCAGAAATGATAAAAATGTTACTAGAAGAACAAGATGTAAAAGAAATTGCACAAGTAAAAGTGATTGGATTTTGATTGTAGGGTGGAAAAATAAATAAAGGAGCAAATTATGAGTAATGAAAACATTGAAGAATTTAGAGGCGTAGTTATTAGCAAAGGCGGTCGACTTATTAGGCAACAATGGGTATATCCTGAATTTGACGACGAAACTGATGAAATAATTAAAGAAGGATATATGAAAAAAGAAGATGTGACTGAATTTATGTCAGCATTTTTGTTTGAAATATGCATGGTTGAAAATGGTGCTACTTTAAGAGATTTGTTTAAAATTTGTGACGAGAACCGTAGCACACTTGGCTATATTTTCCAACGTTATTATTTTGTAGAGTTCCTTGATAAAGGTTTAAATATGCCGTTAAACAACCATTTAGAGCAAGGCGTTATAGAGTCTAATGGTTGTAGATTAAAAGATATAGAGGTAAGTATTGATTGTATTATACAAAATGATGACGAACAGCCAGTTATTTTCGATTACGATTTTGGCTCAAATAGTTTTCCTTTAACAGAGGCAGAAGCAGAAAAACAATCATTCCGTGATGCTGGTCATATCATAAGCTATGATTTAGGTGGCAAGCTAGATGATGTCATGGATTTACCATTAATTATAAATAAAAATGTAAGCATTAATATTGATGAAAAATGGATAAAAATTACAGATAATTTTGATTGTAAATTAGGCGATATTATTAATGGAATTTTTGCTGAATTATCGTTTTATGGTTCACCAGAAAAAAGCAAAGCATTTTTTGACTCGCTTAAAGATGATGACGAGGTGGAAGATGAAAACAATTAATGAATTATTTAATGATGCGGCATTAGGAAGATTATATAAAAAGGAAGAATTGGATAAAACTATGGTATGTCTGACAGCTTTTCGTCGTGATTTATCCTTGGAAGAGAACAGAGAAAGAAATGAAAAAGTTGAGTGTATATTACGTTCTGCTGGTTATGGATTTAATAAAATTATAGGGCATTATGGGGGAGTAATTGAAGAAAGTTTTTGTGCAATAGATAGTTTAGATAATCCTGAGCGGCTAAAAAAAGTAGCTCTAAAAATTGGTAGAATGTTTGGACAAGATGAAATTTTTTACGGCTGTCTTGATGGGCAAAATTATTTAATTAATATAAACACGTCAAACGAAAAAGAATTAAATATAGTACTTTCTACTAGCGAAATAACAGAGCTATACTCAGCAATCAAAGGCGAGGATTACGTTTTAGAAAATGTTACTAATTACACTGATTACATAAGAGGTATGGGCGGAGCAATGTTGCGTTCGTTGTATAGTAAATTGATTGAAGGCACATATGAAGATTTTGTATATCATCAAGAAAATAATGTGAAAGATATAGACGAAAAATAATTTTAATAAATATAAAAAAGTAAAAGGAAAATAAACATGAATAAAATTTATGAAAAGACGGTTAAAGAGGTTGATATTAGAGACATTGTTTTTGAATTTAATGAAAATGATTATAAATTAATTACTACTATTGAAGAAGTAGATGATTATAATAATTTTGTTTTTAGTTTATATAAAAACAAAGAACTTATTAAAACTGAAAAACTTTATCAAGCAGATTGTTTCGATGATAAAGTACCTGATATGTTGTATTTGGGTGCCCCTATATATCCTTTTTTACGAAAGCATTTCTTAGATTATATATCAGAGGAAAAATTACTTGAAATAGATAAAGAGTTATTAGTATATATTCTATGGCACTATACTACACTAGAGTATTTATATGAACCAGAAAAATATAAAACTCCACAATATCGAAAAGGTCAAAAATTTAAAGATTTTGTTAATAGTGTATTTAAAGAAGAATATTTAGTTTAAAAAGTGCTTAATAAAAGCACTTTTTTTGTATAATAAGTAAAGATAGTAAATAAAATAAAAAGTTTTTAGCACGACTATTTTTGACGTATTATGCTGTTATTATTACTTTATAAGTTAAAAGAGTAAGCTTCGTTCATGGAACTCTCCTTAATTATCCCCTTAGCATATTTTATTAAACATAATAGTATGTTAAGGGGTTTTTCGTGTTGTTGAAAATTAGGTTTTGAAAGTTAAAAGCTACCCAGTAATCTGGGTAGCTTATTTTGAAAAAGCAGAATATAATAATATTAACTACTTGTTATATTTCCTAATAGGATAACGCAAGGATAATAGTTGCCATCGCCAGCTTGTAAATTTCTTGCTTTTTTAGGTGCTATAAGGCAGTACATATCTATATTACCTTGCTTCAGTGCATTCTTAACATCATGAAGTAGCGTATTTAAAGCATCTTCTATAGATTCTACTGTTTTAAACATAGGTGTCCAAAATGTCATAGCTGATGATAAGCATTCATAGTGCTTTTTAGATTTTTCAATATCTTTTTTAGCATCTGTAACTAATTTCTCAATACTGTAAGGAATCGTATGCCATTTTTGTTTAGCCTCGCAAATAAAACTATCTGTACCGCATTTAAACCAAAGATCAATACGTCCCTTCTTATCTTCATCTTCATTTTGAGAAGCACTACCTTTGATACTACTAAATTCTTCAAGTGCAATTTCACCTTGCCGCCATATAGCTCCAACAAAAGAACTTAATGTCGCTCTTTCATTATAATAATATGGTGAGTCTTCATAGTCTTCATAGTCGCAGTAATCTTTAATAACATTTAGCCACTCCTCAAAAATCTCTTTGAGCTTAGCATTCGTTTTTTTGTTATCCAGAACATTTGGTCTGATTTCGTAAGCAATTTCCATCATATCCTCCTTTATCTTATAATATTAATATAGTGTCAAAAATCAAATGCGCAATATTTATTTTATAAATCCCGCCCCGTCATGTTTTGGCGTATCTTTGATATAAAATAATTACACACTATATCAGGGGTGTTATATGAGTGAAGAAAGTTTTTATGTCAGTTATTACTTACAAAAAATATCCGCAATATTAAATAAAGCAGATAAAATATTTTTAATTGATTTAATTAATTGGATTGAAATATATTCGCTAAAGGTTTTTAATTTTAGTTATAAATTATATAATAAAAAATGCTCTAAAAATACCTTAATAAATAGTATTAAAAAATGGGTTAATAAAATTAATAATAAAAAAATATCATCATTTATTGATGGTGAAATTAATAATAAATACAATGTAATTATTAATACTTTTTCATTATTAAAAGAAGAAAAAGAAATATTAAAATTAATATTATTTTCTGAGAAATATAATTCCATTAATGCTTTATTTCAAATTTTCCATAAAAATAATAATTATACAAAAATATTATCTAAAATAATTAAAATACAAAAAAATAAATTAAAAATAATTATTAATAATAAAAATAGTGTGTTATTTAATGCCTTGCTAGACGTAAATAATAACTATATGGAAATGTCGAATGCTCTCGAGCGTATATATTACGCACCGACAAACAATTTTGAAAACGTACAAGAATTAATAATTGGTAAAGCGTTGCAAACAAAGTTAAATCGTTATGATTTTAAACACGAGTTAAATTCATTTGATTATATATCATCAATAATTAATAAAGCATTAAATAAAGATATTAAAAACTTGAATATAATTCTGCATAATACATCTGATATTGATAAATGCAAGTTTGCTATAGCAGCATGCAACGATCTTGGAGCAAACGCACATAAATTAATTGGCAATACAAAAGACGCTGATAGAAAAAATAGGCTTGCAGAATTAATACTTGCACAAGATATATGCCAGTTTGATAAAAACACAGTAATAATTTTTCAAGATGCCGATAAAGTGCTGTTCACTAATAAGTTGTTTACACATTTATTGTTGATAGAAAACCCTGTGCCTGTCATATGGCTTGTTGATGATATTGATAATGTATCGGAATGGTTTTTGCAAAACTCTACAACTGTAGATATTAAATCCAACGACGTAATAGACGGATTCAACATTGCTTGATAGAATACGTATGTGTAATTTGTCAATAAATCAATATTTTTGGAAAAGTAGGGATGATAAACATGTATCATATTAGTTATAATCACATTAGTAAAATACGGAGCATAAAATGAGAACTTATTGTGATGTTTGAATAACAAATCCTATATACGAGTAAATATGTGTTATGATAATTATTACACTAAATATTAATTGAACTATATAGCCTAATTTTGTTTTTGATTTACCTTTTGCCAGATATGCCAAAACTCCTATTACAACTAGATTTATAATAGTATTAGTTAAAATATCTTGATATAGCATCACAATATATAATGACGCATAATTAACAACTAGGAATACAACAAACCGAAACCAAGCCCGCTCATGAAATTTTGAGCTGTAATATATTTCTGCGCGATTATCGTTGTTATTTTTATCAGTTTTCATATTTTAATATTATATGTACGTGTGTTTTTTGTCAAACCTTAACCTTAAAGCAAAAAAAATTTCATTTTTTTAAAATTAGTGTTTTACTTTTTTGAAAAAGTATATTATAACATCACTTGAACATAATAAAAGAATGAAAAAAATTGTTATTGCTTAATTTTTTAATTTAAAATAAGCTTTTGGCAAAGATTTTTCGTTAATAAAGGTGAGAAATGGGAAAAAGTCAGTTTGACATGAGGAAGGAAGATTTTGGCTTGTACAGTTTTGAAAACGAGCATGATGCTTGTGGTGTTGCTTTTGTTGCAGACATTAACAATAGCGCATCTCACAAAATTGTAAAGCTAGGTATTGAAGCGTTAGAAAGATTAATGCATAGGGGTGCATCTGGTGGCGACCCTGAAACTGGTGATGGTGCAGGCATACTTGTTGCTATGCCAGATAAATTTTTTAGAAAAGTTGTTTCTGCAAAGTTGCCACCTAAAGATGAATATGCTGTGGCTATGATTTTTGGTGATAAATCAAACGAAATTGAAACTTGTATCAAAAATGAAGGGCTTGATGTTATTGCATGGCGTGAAGTGCCTCATAACATTGATAAAGTTGGTAAGGCTGCTAGAGATACTTGTCCTAAAATATCGCAACTATTTGTTTCTTGCAAGGGGCTTACTCCTAAACAATTAGACGTGAAAATCTTTATTGCTAAAAGAAAAATTGAAAAGTTATATCCTGATATTACGTTTACAAGCTTTTCTCGTACTAGCGTTGTATATAAAGGGTTATTGCAAGCGACACAAATTACTGCGTTCTATCCAGATTTAGCTGATGAGGACTTTATTTCACCGCTTGCGCTTGTGCATCAGCGTTATTCTACTAACACTTTCCCTACGTGGAGCCTTGCGCACCCGTTTAGATACCTTGCACACAATGGCGAGATTAATACATTAAAAGGTAACTTAAACCACCTACGCTCTAAGGAAGCGTTACTTAAGAGCGAGCTTTTTGGCGACGAGTTACAAAACTGTTTTCCATTAATGGATGGTACAGAAAGTGACTCATCTGCACTTGATAGAATGTTTGAACTGCTTGTACTTGCTGGCAGAAGCTTGCCACACGCAATGATGATGCTAGTTCCGCAAGCATGGGGCGATGCATACCATTTAAGCAAAGATATTCGTGGCTTTTTCGCATACCAATCTGCATTAATGGAGCCATGGGACGGTCCAGCGGCTGTTGCATTTTCAGACGGTATAAATATTGGTGCGATACTCGATAGAAACGGGCTACGTCCTGCTAGATACACGCTTACTAAAGATAACGTATTTGTTTTAGCATCTGAAACAGGCGTTGTTGATATACCTGTTGAAGACGTTGTTAAGCGTGGCAGATTGAAGCCGGGCGAAATGATATGGTGCGACCTTGAGCAGAAAAGGTTAGTTTTTGATAGAGAGCTTAAAGAAAGCGTTGCGAGAAAACAGCCATACAGACGTTGGCTTGATGAAAACCAAATTTTAGTACGTGGCTTGTTTGATTCTTTTTCGCCACACGTATCGACTGTCGATATGCAAAAAGAGTTAAAGCGTTTCCATTGGAGTAGCGAAGATGTTGAGAAAATCGTTAAAAAGATGGCGGCAACAGGTTACGAGCCAGTTGGTGCGATGGGTAACGATAGTGCGTTAGCTGTATTTTCAAAGCAGACGCCGTTACTATATAACTACTTCAAGCAACTATTTGCACAAGTTACTAACCCACCGATAGACCCTATCCGTGAGGAGCTTGTTATGAGCTTGCTAACATATATCGGTAACCAAGGCAACATTTTAGAAGAAACACCTAAACATGCACGTTTAATCAAAATGCATAGCCCAGTGTTGACTGATGAGGACTTGACAAGGCTAACACAAGTTGGGCAAGAAGGGTTTGAGGCGACTACATTAACGATGTGTTTTGATAAAGATTTATCTGGTGCGACTGAAAAACTTGCAGATGAAGCTGTTAAACAAGTAAAAAGTGGCAAAAATATATTAATATTGAGCGATAGGGATATTCCTGAGGGTATGTACCCAATACCAGCGTTATTGGCTTTAGGTGCAGTTAGTAAAGCGTTAGTTAAGAACAATTTACGCCCACCAGTTGGCTTGATAGTAAGTTCTGGTGAAGTGCGTGAGGTTATGCATTTTGCGTTATTGCTTGGTTTTGGTGCTACGGCTATTAACCCATACTTAGCGTTTGAGTGCGTTTACAACTTATCTAAGAATGGCGATATAAAAGTCGACCCAGCAAAAGCAGCTGAAAACTATATCCACGCTATTGATAAAGGCTTATTAAAGGTAATGTCTAAGATGGGTATATCTACACTTAGAAGTTACCGTGGCGCACAAATATTCGAGGCTATAGGGCTTGATAGAAGTGTTATAGATAAATACTTTACAGGTACAGCATCACGTATTGGCGGCTTGACTATTGAAGATATCGAACACGAAATCAAAGATAGATTTAACAATATCAATAACGATAGCGAGCTATTAAGATGTGGTGGAGAATACGCATATAGAAAAGATGGCGAAAGCCACTTATGGACGCCTGCTACACTAGGTTTATTTAGACAAGCTGTCCAGATGAACGATAGAGAAAAGTATAACGAATATGCAAAGCTGATCAACGAGCAAGGCACTAATGTATGTACAATACGTGGCTTATTCAAGATGAAGCAAACAAAAAGCATATCAATAGACGAAGTAGAAAGCGTTGATAGTATTATAAAAAACTTTGTATCTGGTGCGATGTCATTAGGTTCATTAAGTCCAGAAGCACACGAAGCAATCGCTATCGCTATGAACAATATTGGTGCTATGAGTAACTGTGGCGAGGGTGGCGAAGATATTGAACGCTCTATCCCTAACGCTAAAGGCGAAAACAGAAGCAGTGCTATCAGACAAATTGCAAGCGGTCGTTTTGGCGTTACTATCGACTACTTAGCAGGTGCAAAAGAATTACAGATCAAGATGGCACAAGGTGCAAAGCCGGGCGAGGGCGGACAGCTACCGGGTCATAAAGTAGATAAAAATATTGCGAAAGTTAGGCACTCGACACCGGGTGTTACGCTAATTTCGCCACCACCGCATCACGATATTTATTCTATTGAAGATTTATCGCAATTAGTATCAGATTTACGTTGCTCTAACAAGGGTGCAAGGGTATCTGTTAAGCTAGTATCTGAAGTTGGTGTTGGTACAGTTGCAGCAGGTGTTGCAAAAGCAGCGGCAGATGTTGTATTGATAAGCGGGCACGATGGCGGAACAGGTGCATCACCATTATCAAGTATTAAACACGCTGGATTACCTTGGGAACTTGGGCTTGCAGAAGCGCAACAAACGTTAGTTTTAAACCACTTGCGTTCACGTGTTCGTTTACAAGTTGATGGTCAGTTAAAAACTGGTAGAGATGTCGTTATAGGCGCTTTACTTGGTGCAGAGGAGTTTGGGTTTGCTACAACTCTATTAGTATGTTTAGGTTGTATCATGATGCGTAAATGTGATGATAACAGTTGCCCTGTTGGTGTTGCAACGCAAGATGAAGAATTGCGTAGATGCTTCACAGGTAAGCCAGAATATATCGAAAACTTTTTACGCTTTATAGCAGAAGAAGCACGTGAGCTACTTGCACAATTAGGCTTAAAATCTATGAAAGAGGCAGTAGGCAGAAGCGATTTACTAGAGATGAGTGAAGCAATAGAATACTTTAAGTGTAAAAACTTAGACTTTAGCAAAATATTCGAGCGTGCTGGCGGTCATTCGCAACACTTCGTTGAGGCTATTAAAGTTGAGCCTAGCTATGATGAGCGAGTTATCATGCCACAGCTTGAAAAAACACTTAAAACAGGCGAAAAAGCTACACTAAACCTAGATATTAGAAATGTTGATAGAAGCTGTGGTACTGCTTTATCAGGCGTTGTTGCTAAAACTTTTGGCGGTGCAAAGCTTGATGATGATACGATAGTATTAAACTTGAAAGGCGTTGCTGGTCAGAGTTTTGGTGCGTTTCTTGCAAAAGGTATCACGCTAAACCTTGAGGGCGAAGCAAACGACTTTATCGGTAAAGGGCTTTCTGGCGGTAAAATTATCGTTAAAACTCCAGCTAATGCAGGGTTTGATTCAGCATATAACGTCATTGCTGGTAACGTAGTTGGCTATGGTGCTACTAGCGGTAAAGTGTTCCTAAACGGGCTTGCTGGTGAGCGTTTTGCGATACGTAACAGTGGTATGACATTAGTCGTTGAGGGCGGTGGCGACCACGGTTGTGAATATATGACAGGTGGTATGGTTGCAGTACTTGGCGATGTTGGTATGAACTTTGGTGCTGGTATGTCAGGCGGTATCGCTTATGTATATGATGCAACAGGCGATTTCGACATGAAATGTAACCTAGACACGATAGATTTAGAAGTTGTTGATGTTGATAGCGACTCTGAAAAAGAATTAAAATC
>CAYJIW010000019.1:0-25903 GCA_964370335.1 uncultured Deferribacteraceae bacterium | reverse complement strand
CTTAAACGATTTATACAGACGTGTTATCAACCGTAACAACCGTCTTAAAAAATTACTTGAGCTTAGCGCTCCTGAAATTATTATCAGAAACGAAAAACGTATGCTTCAAGAAGCAGTAGATGCGTTATTTGATAACGGTAGACGTGGCAGAATTATCCGTTCTTCTAACAAGCGCCCATTAAAATCTTTATCAGATATGATTAAAGGTAAAAACGGTCGTTTCCGTCAAAACTTACTTGGTAAGCGTGTTGACTATTCTGGACGTTCTGTTATTGTTGCTGGTCCATACTTAAAAATGCACCAGTGTGGTTTACCAAAACTTATGGCATTAGAGCTATTTAAGCCGTTCTTATACTACAAGTTAGAGAAAGAGCGTGGCATAGCTTCAACAGTTAAGCAAGCAAAACGCATGGTTGAAGAGCGTCGCCCAGAAGTTTGGGATGCACTAGAAGAAGTTATTAGAGAGCACCCAGTATTATTAAACCGAGCACCTACGCTTCACAGATTAGGTATCCAAGCATTTGAACCATTATTAATTGAAGGTAAAGCTATCCAGTTGCACCCACTCGTTTGTCCAGCGTTTAACGCCGATTTCGATGGTGACCAGATGGCTGTTCACGTACCGCTCTCGTTTGAAGCACAGCTTGAAGCACGTACGTTGATGTTATCTTCATACAACATATTATCTCCTGCAAACGGGCAACCACTTGCAGTACCTACGCAAGATATGGTTTTAGGTATTTATTACTTAACTCGCTCTATCAGAAATGCGTTAGGTTCAGGTAAAGTTTATGCATCACCAGAAGAAGTAGTTATCGCTACTGAGCATGGCAAACTTGATTTACAAGCAGAGATAAAAGTTAGAATTAACGGTAAAATATACGAAACAAGTGCCGGAAGGGTTATACTTTATGGTATCGTTCCTGAAGGTATCGAATTTGATTCTGTCAATAAAGTGTTAGGCAAAAAAGAACTTGGTAAACTTGTTGACCACATATACAAAAAACTAGGTAACTGGTATAGTGTAAACTTCCTTGACGATTTGAAAAACTTAGGTTTCTCATACTCTACAAAGGCTGGTTACTCAATTTGTATTGATGATATGATTATTCCTGATGCGAAACAAGAGCTTGTTGAAGAAGCAAACTCTAAAGTTAAAGAGATTGAGGAACATTATCGTGAAGGTGCTGTTACTAAAGGTGAGCGTTACAACCAAATTATTGACGTTTGGACGCAAACTAACGAAGTAATCACTGAAGAACTTATGAAAAGTATCGAAAATATCGGTGGCGATGCGTCAGCAGATGCTAAACGTGATAGATATTACAACAACTTACACGTCATGTCAGATTCTGGTGCTAGGGGTTCTAAAGCACAGATTTCTCAGCTAGCTGGTATGCGTGGACTTATGGTTAAACCGTCAGGTGAAATTTTAGAAACACCAATCGTTGCAAACTTCCGTGAAGGCTTGACAGTATCACAATACTTTAACTCTACACACGGTGCAAGGAAAGGTCTTGCAGATACAGCATTAAAAACTGCTAACTCTGGTTACTTAACTAGACGTTTAGTTGACGTTGCGCAAGATTTAATCATATCAGAAGAAGATTGTGGAACAATTAGAGGTATCGAGCTTACTGCACTGTATCAAGGTTCAAACATTGTTGAATCATTATCAGAGCGTATTTATGGAAGATACACATTAGAAGATATTTTTGATCCAATAACTGATGATATAGTTGTTGAAGCTAACAGCTTTATATCTGAAGAAGTATGCGATAAACTAGAAAAAGCTGGTATAGATAAAGTTACAGTACGTTCTGCACTTACATGTGATAGTGCATTTGGTATCTGTAAACATTGCTATGGCTTAGATTTAGCTACACGCAGAATGATAGAAATTGGCGAGGCAGCAGGTACAATTGCAGCACAATCTATTGGTGAGCCGGGTACACAGCTTACGATGCGTACGTTCCACATTGGTGGTGTTGCATCTAGTGGTGGTGTTGAAACATCTATGACTGCTAAACTTGGTGGTGAAGTAGTATTCGAAGACCTACGTGTTGTTAAAAACCGTGATGGCGAATACGTTGTCCTAAAGAGAAATGGCTCACTATTTGTAAAAGATGCTGAAGGACGTATTATCGAGCGTTACAGCCCGGGTTATGGTAACAAAATTCGTGTAGAAGAAGGCTCTAGCGTAAAACAAGGCGACACTTTATACGAATGGGATCCATACGCAAGTGTTATCTTGACAGAGTTCGGCGGTACTGTTGCATATGGTGACCTTATAGAAGGCGATACTTTGCGTGAGGAAATTGACCCGATTACAGGTTTATCACAAAAAGTCGTTGTTGGTAACACTAAAGAAAAACGCCAACCACGTATTTCTATTAAAGATGAGAATAACAAAACTGTATTTAGATATCCGCTACCACCGGGAGCAAACATTACAATGGCAGAGGGTGCAGAAGCATTCCCTGGTGACATTGTTGCGAAAATCCCACGTGAAGCACAAAAAACTAAAGATATTACAGTTGGTCTACCACGTGTTGCTGAGCTATTCGAGGCTAGAAAACCTAAAGATCCAGCAGTTATTGCTGAAATTGAAGGTGTTGTATCTATCGAGAACGCAACAAGAGGTATGCGCAAACTTACTATCGAAAACGAACAAACTGGCGATAAGAAAACGTATAGCATTAATACGCAGCGCTATGTAAACGTACATGATGGCGATAAAGTTAAGGCCGGTGAAGCATTAATTGATGGACATATTAACCCACACGATACGCTAGCTGTACTTGGTGAAGAAGCATTAGAGAAATACTTAGTTGACGAAATTCAAATCGTTTACCGTAAATCAGGCGTTAGTATTAACGATAAGCATATCGAGGTTATCGTTAGACAAATGCTTAAAAAAGTTATCATTGATGATAACGGCGATTCTGAATTTATGCCGAATGAAGAAGTTTACAAAAGCGACTTCAAACGTGTTCAACAAGAACTATTACGTGAAGGTAAACAACCACCAAAAGGTAGACCAATTCTACAAGGTATCACTAAAGCGGCACTTAATACAGAAAGCTTTATTTCTGCTGCGTCGTTCCAAGAAACGACAAGGGTACTTACAGATGCGGCTTGCTCTGGTAAAACAGACTACTTACGTGGCTTGAAAGAAAATGTTATCATGGGTAAACTAATACCAGCTGGTACAGGTTCAAAACACATATTTACGAAAAGATTCAACTTTTCACGAAAACAAGAAGAAGCTCAATAAATAACATAAAGCCGATAGATGTAAAAGTCTATCGGCTTTTTAATTAGAGGATAATATGAAAAAATTTTTAATATTTTTAATGTTGATAACATCTACAAATGTTTTTGCAGAAGCTATTATTTATGACTATAAAGATATAGTATTCAAAAGAAATAAAGCATACTATAACAAAGAACTTATTAATGGCACTATAGAAAAATTACATAAAAATGGTACTGTTGCAGCGTATATACCTTATCAGAATGGGCTTCAAAATGGCGTTGTGCAGATATTTGCAGACGATGAAATACTGCTATATACATACACAGTTAAAAATGGTATCCTTGAAGGCAGATTAACAAATTATCTGCCCGGTGGCGATGTTTCGTCATACAGGGATTATAGAAGTAACGATGCTATGGGTGCAGCAGTAATGTATGGTGTGCCAATAGGCGATACAATCGGCACTATAAAAATAAACTATAAAAATGGACGTGCTATGAGCGGTACTATCGAAAACTTATCTAGTAACAAAGTTGACCAGTTATCAACTAATGAATTAGCAGAGTACACAAAAATGTTTGATAGTGACGAAGAAGTCGTTTTAAAATACTTAAAATTGAAATAATGTAAATGAGAAAAAATACTTTATTAACAATAGTTTTAGCCGTGTTAGTGTTTAATAGTTGTGCTACAAAATCATACACTAGGGATGAAATAGTTTTTCAAGAAGATGAATTTGCTATACTATCTAAAGAGAGTATGAAACCTATTACAGGTATATTGGTTACTGAATTTTATAATGGCGGTGTTCGTGGCACGAATGAAGTGATAAAAGGGCAACCACACGGCAAAGCTGTAATATACGATAGAGATGGAAACATCGAGTGGGAATTAAACTATAAAAAGGGTATGCTTGATGGTATAGTGAAATATTATGTTGATGATACTGTTTTAGAATATAGTTTAAAAGATAATATGCTACACGGCACTTTGATGGGGTACGATAAAGGTGTGCTAGTTATGTCACGTGAACATAATATGGGTAAACCACATGGTGTGACGAATATTAACGAGAAACATTTCTCGGCAACGCTTACGTATGATGATGGTGTTTTTATTGACGGAAGTATTACAGAATATGGCAACACAAGGGACCAATATGATAGCGAACTTGAAGCCATGAACAACATGTTACTAGATATAGATAACAAAGTTTTACGTTATAGATTTTATAAATAGAAGGAGCGAAAAATGAAAAAAATTACTTTATTAACAATAACTTTAATAGCGTTAGTTGTGAGTGGTTGTGCTACAAAATCATACACTAGGGATGAAATAACTTTTCAAGAAGGCGAATTTGCTATCTTATCTAAAGAGAGCATGAAACCTATTACAGGCACTCTAATCACTGAAGACAGGGACGGAGAAGTTCGTGGCATAAATGAAATGAAAAATGGTATGCCTCATGGCAAAACTACGATTTATAACTTTAATGGCAATATTTTTTGGGAAATATATTTTAAGAACGGAAAATTAGAAGGCGTTGCTAAAATGTACGATAATGATGGTGATTTATCAGCTGAATATAGCCTAAAAAATGATAAACTACACGGAATATCAAAAGCTTATGATAAAGGACTTGTTATTGTAACACGTAACCATATTGATGGAAAAGCTGATGGCGAAACAATAATAACTGATGAAACGGATGATAACTATTCTATTGTAGCCACATACAAAGATGGAGTTGTACAAAGCGGTTCTGTTTATCTTGGCGATGAAAAAATGGAATTAGGAACAGATGAATTAGAAGAACTAGATGAAATATTATATGATTTTGATAATGAAATATCACCATTTAGGTTTGTGAGATAGCAGATGAAAAAGCTGTTGCTAATGTTGGCGCTTTTTTCGTCAGTAGCACATGCAGCAGTTCCAAATATGGAGGACACCTTGCCTACAAACTATGCTGGAAAAATAAACGATTTAATAATAAATTCTGACAGTGGCTTGGTGTATAGTTCTGAAAATGTGCTTGCTAACGGAAAATACGTTGAATATAAAGAAATTGACGGCAATGAGTTTGAGCTTTACTTCACATTCAAAGATGGTAAACAAATTGGCGACTTCAAAGTATTTACTGGTTTAACAGGGCTTATTGCAACAGGTACATATAGCGAAGACGGTAAACCAACAATCGTAAAGTATTACACGGGCTATACTGGCAAAGAAGTTTTATACTATACAGAAGACTACGAAAATGCACCAGATGGTTATGATGCTTTAGTAACCTACTATAATGAACGTGGCGACGTAACAAGCATTTCCACAATTATCAAAGGTAAAAAAGAGGGCAAGTTCAAAAAGTTCTATAGTGACGGTAGCTTACAAGAAGTTGGAAACTATAAAGATAACCACATCGTAGGCGAAGTTATCACATATGATGAAGCTGGCAACATCAAACTAAAAATCGACTATGCAACTATGGAAAAACAGCAAACCTATACAGATATTAATACTGGTAAGGAACATGTTGGTACATATACTACAAGTGTTTATCACGGCGAATATCGAAAATATTACGAGAGTGGAAAACTAAATCACTATAAAAAATATAAATATAACAAACCTTATGGTGAAGAAGTTTTTTACTATGAAAACGGTGTAGAACAGCTTACAATTTTTCATCAAGGGGACGGTGGCACAGTTCATCGTCTATATGCAACTGATGGAACATTGCGAGAGTATGAAGAAAAAATGAATGGCGTAAATCACGGCGAATATAAAACGTTTCATGGAAATGGTAAGCTACATTGCTACATAGAATACGTTAATGGCAAATGGCACGGACTTATGAAATCGTTCACAGAAGAAGGCTCACTTTTCTCAGAGGGGCAATATTTAGAGGGGAAACGCCAAGGCAGGCACATTCAAAATTATTATAGTGGCGGGCTATGGTGTGAAAACAACTTTGTTGACGATAAACAGCATGGTGAGCAAAATCGCTATAATGAGGATGGCGGTTTATATCGAAAAGAAATATGGAACATGCAAAGTCTTGAAAGTGCTACTGCTTATGGGTTTGGTGACGACGGCGATAAGTATGATATAACTATCAATTATAAAGACGGCGAAGCATATGGCGGTTATAAAATATATGTAGATAGGCAAGAAGAGTTGACAACAGAAGATGTAAAGCATCATAATGACATGATGTTTCCACAAGTGGTGTTATAGTGAGAAAATTATTGATAATATTGGTGTTTTTCTCGTCAGTTGCACATGCAGAAGTTCCAAAAGCATCCATGGACGAGTGCAAAAATCCAAATCCAATTACAAAAAAAGATGGCAAGGCATATAATGAACAGGAACTTTTCACAGGCAGGCACATTTATTGTATAGGCGGTGTCTACATCTTAGAAAACTATAAAGATGGGATACTAAATGGCGATTACGTCATGTACAAAGAAGACTCATCACCAGTCGAACACATCGCTACATACGTAAACGGTAAAAAAGATGGCGTGCAAACAAGTTATGATAAGTATGGGATCCACACTACGAGTGAATATAAAAACGGATTATTAAACGGAAAAGTAACATACTACAACGAAAACGGTGTACGTATACAAGTTAACGAATATATTGATGATGTAATAATTGAAAAGACGTACTATACTGCTAAGGGCATGCTCCATAAGATAATCGAATATCATGAAAACGGCATAAAGTCATTTGAAGGCAACTACTTTGAACATAGTAGCGAGGCATTCTTTTTCAACAAGACTGGCGTTTTGTATAAATCAACAACGGACTACTCAACTGTGCAAACAGAAACTTATTATCATAAAGACGGCTCAAAAATATATGAATTAAGATTTGAAAGCTACGACCTTGAACCAACCAACATATCTGTGTATCTGGGTAATAAAAAAGTGGAATACGATTACTTAAAAAAAGATGACGATATAAAAACAGATGGTATGAAAACAACAAAAAGCATGGAAGCATACACAGGGCATATATTTCAATATACTGAAGATGGCAAACTATCGCAAATCAACACGTATGAGCGTGGCTATCTGTCAAAGCGTGATTTTTTCTATGAAGATGGTAGAATATGGGGAACAGCTACCTTTATCAACGATTTTACAGAAGAAAAAATGTATGATAGACAAGGCAATTTAGCTAAACATGGCACATTTTCGCCTTATGGGCAAAATATAAAATATTATAGTGCAGATGGCACAATCGAGATGGAAGTATCGTTGCATGGTAAAGATGTTTCGCTATCAGAGGTTATAGTTTATGATAACGGTACAAAAATAAAATATGTAGGGAAAGACGCGTATGAATATATCGAAGAAAACAATATTGAGTTTTAATATTGCAATGCTGCTGTTTGCAACGAATGTGGCTGCTGTTGAAGTTCCACTTGCAAAAGATTATAAATGCTTGAGTGAAAACGAGAATATACGAATTGGTGCAATGGTTGCAACGCAAAACGATGTAGGCTACACAGGGCGTGTTTTGCAATGCAAAAAAGATGGGACTCCGTACAGACTTGTTGACTACGTAGACGGTAAAGGAATTTTGCTCGTTATATATCATGAAAACTCGCAACCAGAATCGTATATGGAATATAAAGACGGTAAAAAGCACGGCATCTACAACCATTATAACAACGATGGCATATTGTACGCAAGCTACAACTATGTGGAAGGCAAAAGACACGGTAAAAGTTACGGATATTATAAAAGCGGAAAAGTGTTAAGCGAATCCAACTATGAAAACAATCGTCAAGTTGGCACAACTAAATTTTATCATGAAAATGGTAAACTATCCGGCATAAAAGTATATAACGACAAAAGTGAAGTCATAAAAGAAGAAAAATACTATGAAAACGGAACTATAGCTGAACTAAGCATATATGAAGATGAGGGCAATATATACAATAGGACACTCTTCGATGAGGCTGGCAACATTACAGAAAAAATGATGATGAACCATAAGATTGGCGATGCTTTAATTACTACATATAACATTGATGGCAGTAAACAATCTGAGTTAGTATCTAAAGAGTTTGAACCGAAAATTGTGTACCTATATGATAATGATACAACGAAGGAGCTTACAGGTGACGATATGTGGGATTTTCTTGGTGGTAGAGATATGACATGGTAATATATGAAAAAGCTATTGATAACATTGATATTTTTACAAGCTTGCAATATTTATGCAAGTGAGTGTGTAGAGAAAGAGTATTACGACTCGGGCGAGTTGCGTTTCACTAACGAATGTGTGTTCGGTGTAAATAACGGAGAAAGGTTAGCTTACGATAAGCATGGACGCATTACAGGGCGTTCCAACTATATTTATGGTGAACTTGAGGGCGAATGGATACGATACCAGTTCGGATTTACTGATTTAGGCTATATCAACGGCGAAGTTGTGCAACGTATGTTTTTCAAAAATGGCAAACGACACGGCACATATACCGAATATAAAGGTGGAAAACCGTTCTACATTTGTCAATATCATGAGGGAGAAATGCATGGCTTATCAAAGAGATATGATGGCGATATGCTTGTTAATGTATCTGAATACGATAATGGCTACTTTCTTAATTCAAAATCATTTGATAATAAAGGCAACTTGATAGAAACTATAACACAATCTGGTAAAGATGTTCTTCTAACGGTATATAACACAGATGGTAGCAAACACTTTGATATGAAAGCTAAAAATGATAAGGCATATATCGTTCATAAATATGATAAAAATAAAGTGACAGAGCTTACTGGCGATGATATGATAAACTTCTTAAAAGAAAACAAATTAATATATTACGTAAGATAGTAGGTTGATATGAATAAAATATTAATAGCGTTACTGGTTATCCCAACAAGTTTGTTAGCATCTGATTGCGTTGAAAAGGAATATTATTCATCAGGCGAGTTGCAATATGCTAACGAGTGCGTTAATGGAAGAAAACACGGTCTACAAACGACTTATAACAAAGATGGTAGTATGTCTATAACTGCTAATTATAAGAATGGCGTATTGCATGGCGAATTAATTTATTATAAAAGCGATGGTGAAGGCGTTGCGTTTAAAGAAATGTATGACGACGGGTTTATGAAAGTAAGTGAACTATACGCATACGATAATGGTGCGTTATCTCAAAAGACGTTTTATAAGAAAGGTAGCGGCAATTATACAGAAGAACGCTATAGTATAGATGGTGTGTTGCTTCGTAAGTCAGATTTTAAAAACTATGTTCTCGATGGTGAATGTAACTTTTATACGAGTGATGGAAAAAAGGAATACGACGTTTATTTTAAATCTGGCGAAGTCGTAAAAGGCTACAAGTATATTGGACAAGAAAAGCAAGAAATGCAAATAGATAATCTGAATAAACTTTTGATAGATTTAAAAATAATGATAGAACCCGGTAGTGAATGTTAATAATATTAAAGCTCAACTTGAACAGTTGAGCTTTTTTGTTGTGTATATTTAATTGCTAGCGAGTATGCTATTTTGTAATTTATTCATAAATGTAGCTTTATTTTTGGATGTTTTTTTTATAGTGATCTAAATGCTTGTGAAAGCCGTGCGTGTCGTCTGTCGCAAACGTTCTGTGCTACTCAGACGCTACTCGCTATGCGACGGCACGCTTCGAGTCAAGAGTATCGCTCACAAGTTCACGATACTTTGGGGGACTCGCTTTTACTTCTTGTACATCGTGTTTGCTCAAAAAAAGCCGTGCGTGCCGCCTGTCGCAAACGTCCTGTTTGCTACTCAGACGCTACTCGCTATGCGACGGCACGCTTCTCGTCATAACATCGCTCACAAGTTCACGATGTTGGGGGACTCGCTTTTACTTCTTGTACATCATGTACAATCGTAAAAGTCCGTACTTTTTACCTGTCGCAAACATCCTGTTTGCTATTCCTACTTACGCAGTCGGCGGTTCAAGGCGTTCTCGCCCCACATCAATATAAACAAAAAAAGGACACCAAAAGGTGTCCTTTTTTTGTTATGCCGAAGGGGGGACTCGAACCCCCACACAGTCACCTGCGGTGGATTTTGAATCCACTGCGTCTACCATTCCGCCACTTCGGCTAATATTTTGCTGTAAATAACTATCGCTATTAATAATAACGTAGCGAAACTTCTTATAACCTATACAAACTGCATTGTCAATAATATTTCAATATAAACGACAACATAACCATAAAAAAAGCCCCCGACGTAATCCCCGAGAGCTAATTCTACAATCTTAATAAACTTATGCTTATGCGTTAGCTTTTAAAGCGTTTGCTCTAAGTGTTAATCTAGAAATTTTGCGAGACGCTTGCTTTCTGTGAATAGCGCCTTTACGTGCTGTTTTTGCTATTGTGCTGATTGTTTCTTTAAGAACAGCATCAATGTTTGTGTCGTTAGTATCCAATGCAACATTACATTTTTTAATAACTGTTTTCATGCGTGACTTGTTTGATTTGTTTGCAAGTCTTCTTTTTTCTGTTTGACGGATACGCTTTCTAGCTGACATTGTATGTGCCACACTACACCTCTATAAATTTTGTATTACCTTTAACTCAAGCATTAAACGAGTTATAACCAATAACAATATTTTGAGCGTATGTCAAGTAAAAAATGCGAGTGAGTAATATTTTTTAGATACGTAATAATATTGTGTAAGCATTATGATATTAAACCTTTAATATGACAAGTAGTTACTGATAGCTATATTAATGAATGCTTTTTAAGTCTTGTTTTTTTGTGCTAACATTAATATTACTTTTTGTCGGTGGCGATGCGATATCAATATTATCACGCAACGAAATATGCGCATAATCTGTGTACATAGATGCCAATTCGTTCGCTTCATCTGGTGTGAAATCAAGCGTTTTAAGCTGATTAAACACACGATACGTTGGTTTAGATAATGTAATCGAATTGATGACTACTGTATGTCTAAACAACGCATTAATAGAGTGAACTAAAGACTCCGCCTTGTTATCAAGTACTGACATAGCACGCTTATAGTTGCCTAAGATGCGCCTATCAACATAGCCTTCATCTACCATCGTATTCATGTCTACAGCATTGATAGTATAAACAACGCTATCACGCAATGCACGAATTTCATGCCCACTGTTATCTAGCTTTGGTAAGTTTGTAAAACCAAATGTGCGTGATTCAGGTATTATTTTTGCAATATAATATTCAGAATCGTACGCAGTAGATAATACAGCGACTAATCCATCTGCAACGTAGTAGTACGTATCAAAAGGCTCATACATGTCGAGTAATGTTTCGCCTTTTTTAAACTGTTGCTGCGTTCCATAATGTAAAAAAATGTCTTCTACCTCTAGTGGAGCCTGAGGATCTATCCAGAAGTTATACATGATTGTTACCTGCCTAATTTTTGTCTATGTGTAAAGAGCAACAAACTATTAATTTTGTTCAAAATAAAATTGTAACCTTTACGAGAGACCGAAAACCACATAACATACTTATATAACTATATGTTTTAATGCTTTGCCTAGTATAATTTGAAACAGTAGAGAAAATCCACTAACCAATAGTACAACATCTATTTATAAAATACAATACTTTTTTATAAATATTAATAAAAAACGTAATATTTTTCTTATTTTTTGAAAGAATATATAAATTTTTTAATTAATAATGTATATTTTTATGTAAATTTAATGAATTATTAACTTAAATCCTTAAAAATTATTTTTACTAAAAGGTTATGATACTTCTTTATTATTTATTATAAGTCATGTTTATAACTTGATTAGTTAAGATAAATATGGTATTTTGTCACTTGTTTAAAAATGAGGTGATTTTTATATGATGAGAAATTTTAGATTATTAATTGTAGTTATCAGTTTGTTTATAGTTGTTGCTTGCAATGGCAAGCCAGAAACAAACCAACAGCAACGTCCAGCGCCACTTGTTGAAGTGCAACAGATACAAAGGGGCAATTTCCCTGTAGAGTTTTCATTTGTAGGTGAGGTTACTGGTGACGAATATGTTGAGATAAGATCGCAAGCTAGCGGTACTCTTTTAGATACATTATATACTGAAGGTAGATTTGTAAAAGAGGGTGACATTTTATTTGAAATTGATCCAGCTACTTACGAAGCACAACTTGCAGCGGCACTTGGCTCACTTGAGCAAGCTAACGCAGCGTTAAACAATGCTACACTCAGCTTTAAGCGTATTGCGGCTTTGTATCAAAAGAAGGCAGTTAGTGAGAGCGATTATGACAATTCGTTAGCGGCACTAGAAACAGCAAGAGCTACAAAATTATCTGCTGCTGCAAATGTACAGAATGCTAGAATATTACTTGGCTATACTAAGGTGAAAGCGCCATTTTCTGGTTATAGTGGCAAAGCAGCAATATCAGATGGCAACCTTGTCAGTGTTGGAACTTCTCTTACAGTTATATATAAGGTAGACCCTGTTGATGTCGAGTTTTCAATATCTAATTCTGATTACAATACTATCCGATCGCTACAAAGGAAAGGGCAACTCGATATATCAAAGGGCTATGCTGAGGCATATGATGGCGAAGGTATGCAAGTGCTGGGTAAAGGTAATTTAGAGTTTATAGAGAGTTTTATGAATGCGACAACAGGTTCAGTCGGCTCACGTGCAAGCTTTGACAACAAGGATTTAATAGTTCTGCCGGGTCAGTTTTTAACGATAAAGGCAACTGGTTTGACGTTGCTAAATTCAATAATGATACCACAAAAAGCCGTGTTACAGACACAACGTGGACAAATGGTTATTAGCATTGGCGAGGGCGATGTTGCTACATATAAGCCTATCAAAATTGACGGAATGTTTGGTAACTACTTTTTAGTTGGTAGTGGTATTGAGGATGGCGAACGTATAGTTGTTGAAGGTACGAATAAAGTTGTGCCTAACAAACCTGTTAAGATTGCTACATCTGATAAGTAGTTGAGGCAAGCAAATAATGAATAAAATTAAGAATTATATATTTGTTGAGCGACCGATATTTGCAACAGTAATATCCATTATTATTACGTTAGCAGGTATCGTCGCTTTGAAAGGGTTACCTGTTGAACAGTTCCCAAGTTTAACGCCACCACAGATTAGTGTATCTGCAAGATATAGCGGTGCTAGTGCAGAAATTATGGCAGAGAACGTAGCATCTGTACTAGAGGCACAAATCAACGGTGTTGAGAACATGATTTATATGTCATCAGTAAATAGTAGCGGTTCTACTTCTATCAGCGTTACTTTTGATATTGGTACAGACCAAGACCAAGCATTGATTGATGTAAATAACCGTGTACAACTAGCATTAGCGTCGCTACCGCAAGAGGTACAACGCTTAGGTGTTACAGTTGAGAAGCGTTCATCTAACATTGTATTATTAGTAGGTTTATATTCGCCAGATGGTAGGTATGACACAATATACTTAAACAACTATGCCAAGCTGAATGTTATTGACGCATTGAAGCTGACAACCGGTGTTGGTAGTGCAGATACATTTTCTAGGCAAGATTATGCTATTAGGTTATGGCTAGATACTCAAAAGATGGGCAAATATAACATCTCTACAGCAGAAGTTATTGCGGCAGTACAGTCGCAAAATGTACAGTTTGCAGCGGGTTCACTTGGTACAGAGCCAATGATTCCTGAAGCTGAAATTACATGGCAACTTGTTACAAACGGCAGATTTTCAACTGCTGATGAATTTAAAGATATTATTGTTCGTACAGCTACGGATGGTTCGATTTTATACTTAGGTGATATAGCAAGGATTGAACTAGGTGGCGAGGATTATAGTGTTGCATCAGAGTCGAATGGTAATCCGAACGTCGCTATTGGTATATATTTATCACCGGGTGCAAATGCGTTAGAAACAGTTACTGCGATACGTGAAAAAATGGACGAGTTATCGTTAAACTTTCCTGATGGCGTAGCGTATGAAGTATTATATGATACGACAAAATTTATTGAAGTATCTATTGAAGAAGTTGTTAAAACATTAATAGAGGCAGTTGTTCTTGTTGTATTAGTAATTTTCTTATTTTTACAAAACTGGCGAGCGACATTAATACCTACGATAGCCGTTCCTGTATCTATCATTGGTACATTTGCAGGTATGTATGTTTTAGGCTTCTCTATCAATACATTAACGATGTTTGGTTTAGTTTTAGCTATTGGTATGGTTGTTGATGATGCGATTATCGTACTTGAGAACGTAGAACGACATATGGCAGAAGGTAAATCACCGAAAGAGGCGACAACTGCAGCAATGGGTGAGGTTGCAAAGCCTGTTATTGCGATTGTATTTGTGTTATCGGCTGTATTTTTACCAGTTGCATTTACTGGTGGATTAGCGGGGCAGATGTATAAGCAATTCTCGATTACTATTATAGTATCGGTAGTCATATCTGGTATAGTGGCGCTAAGCTTTACGCCTGCGTTATGTGCGACATTATTAAAAAATACGCACCATACGCCAAGCTTGCCATTTAGGTTATTTAATACATTTTTTGAAAAATCTACAGAGTGGTACACATGGGTAGTAACATTGTTACTAAAGAATGGTGTCGCTACTGTATTATTATTTATAGTTATGAGTGGTTGTGGCGGTTTCTTATTGACTAAGTTGCCTACTGGGTTAGTTCCGCAAGAAGACCAAGGCTTCGTTATCGGATTTGTTTCCTTGCCAGATGGTGCGGTGCTGTCAAGAACTAAAGAAGTTGCAACACAATTACAACAAGAGATTTCAAAAGATCCTACAGTACAAAACTTATCAAATATTATGGGATTTAATGTTATTGGTGGTTCAGCCGCTAGTAACTATGCTACAATGTTTGTAACAATGACAGATTGGGATGAACGTCCAGAACCAAGCCAATCATCTTCTGCATTGGTTGGTAAAATTATGCAATTAGGCTCGACATTACCAGAAGGTTATGCGCTTGCTTTTAACCCACCACCTATACAAGGGCTTAGTATCACAGGTGGTTTTGAAGTGTATGTGCAAAACAGGGCAGGTGATAGCATCGGACAAATGGCTGATGTTATGCAAAAGTTTACAGCTGCATTAAATCAACGTCCAGAGATTACGGGTATCAACTCATCATTTTCGTTAACGCAACCACAGCTACGTTTATCACTAGATAGAGAGGCTGTTAATAAAATGGGAATAAATGTCTCCGACGTATTTTCTACAATGCAGGCAACATTTGGTGCTACGTATGTAAACGACTTTAACTTATATGGTAGAACATTTAGAGTATTTGCGCAAGCCGATGCGCCATTTAGGGTTACACCTAACGATTTTAGCGATGTATTTGTAAAAAATGCTATGGGCGAGATGGTTCCATTATCTGCTGTATTGAAAGTAGAAATGGAAGCAGGGGTTCAAAATATATCGAGGTTTAACAACTTCCCAGCTGTTAGGTATTTAGGCTCGCCAAATGTTGGTTATACATCGAGTGAAACTATGATAGCAGTTGAAGAAGTAGCACGTGAAGTATTACCGCAAAACTATACATTAGCTTGGGCAGGCTCATCTTACCAAGAGCGTGAAACATCTGGTAACACGATGATAGTATTTATGTTAGCGTTAATAATGGTATTCTTAATACTTGCAGCGCAATATGAAAGTTGGAGCTTACCTATCACGGTTGTAAGCGCAGTGCCATTTGCATTACTAGGTGCGGCTTTAGCAACGTGGGGTAGGGGCTTGATGAACGATATTTACTTCCAAGTAGCGATAGTTACACTTGTTGGTTTAGCTGCTAAGAACGCTATATTAATTGTTGAGTTTGCAGTTGAGAAACATAGACAAGAAGGGCTAAGTTTGGTAGATTCAGCAATCGAGGCTGCAAGGTTGCGTTTCCGTCCGATTGTTATGACATCGCTAGCGTTTATCGTTGGCTGTATCCCGCTTGCAATAAGCACAGGTGCAGGTGCAAACAGTAGACACTCTATCGGTACGGCAGTTATCGGTGGTATGATTTTTGCAACGGTATTAGCACCACTATTCGTGCCATACTTCTTTAAGTTAGTTATGGGTATAGCAAATAAACTTACTGGTGAAAAGAAATAATATATTAATATATGCTCCGTTATTATAGCGGAGCATTTTTTTATACAAATATTTGAATAAACAGCTTGCAATTATCTAAAATGGTTATAATATAGTAGTAGTATCGTTATAGGGGGTTAGATTATGGCATACATTCATCTGAATAATAAGCGTAAGAATGAACAACTGTGCAAAGGCAGTAAAGTGTATTACTTGAGCAACCCAGATAAAAGTAGTTGCGACTATCAACGAGATTTTGTTTTGCTAGATTTAGAAAATAGCAAAGGTAAAAGCAACTCTTTAAAAGATATTATTTATAATGAGAAAAAGAAATAACTGCAAATATTATTAACGCCCATAACTCTAAAAGTTATAGGCGTTTTTTATTAGGTTAGTTACGAAATTCTCGCAGTATGATATTTTCATCATCTGGATATTTTATAGTGTAGGTTACGTCAACTTTTAGCGTCTGTTTTGCTGGTATTGATGTGTTCCACTCAATAATGCCATCTTTATCAACAATGCCGTTGTTAGATATTTTTACGTTTTCAACCTTGATTTTGCTATTTTTTGAAAGTGGTATTCTATCATACAATTTAATTTGTTGTGCTTTATCAGTTCCGTTTGCTATCTCTATAGTGTAGCCATATGCTTTAGTGCCTTTTGTCCAGCTACTTCCTTGACTAATTGCATGTATGCTTTTATTAACAGATATGTTGTTTTTATCGCCAAATGCTATTGATAAGCTATCACCAGCAACTAATTCTGGTAGGTAAATATCTTGAGAATATTCTCTATCAACGTATAGTTCAGCATTGTTAGCTATTAATGTGAACGGTAGGCTATCAATAGTAGCTACAATAGATGCTTTTTGGCTTAGTTCTGGTACAGCATTTAATGATAACTTAGAGTTGATCGTGAAATTTTCTAGCATAATATTTATTTCGCTATTACCGCCAGATATATTTGCTGTAGTTACATAGCTTTTACTTAGCGTTGTATCAAACTGTTGTGTAGCAGATTTAGCTACTTGCGGTTCAACTTGCATTTCTTCGTCCATAACCATTTCGCTATCTAAAACTACATCACTTCTATACAAAACATTTATTGGTGCGTATGCTTGTGCGATCTCTACAAGTAACGAAGGCAGCATATCTGCATTAGCTGATGAACGATGCTCGTTAGTAGAGAAAATAACACTACCATTCCAGTCAATGCCAGTAAATTGTTTAATTTTAGCACTTAGTGTACCTCTGATAGTACCTGTATTTGTATCAAGCTCAAGCTTATATTCAGGTTTCCAAGAAACAGCGTTAGTGTACGCTTCAAATAAGATGTTGCCTTTACCAGTAGCGTCAAACTCTAACTCAATAGATTTGTTCCAGTTTTTTGGTAATGAATTTGTATAGTTGTTGTTTAGTAATTTGATTTTCGCTTCAAGTTCTTTCTTTTCTGCTTTCAGTTTATCAATTTCATATGCATTAGTTTGGCGCATTTTAGTCACATCTTGGATAAACTTTGCAAGGTTAGCAGGTGAAACATTGTCTGCGTTCATGTTGTCAAGAATTATAGCAGCAAGCTCTAAGCCATTAATTTTAGAGTTGATAACATTCAAGTCATTGTTAGCTTTGTCTATATCATTAGCTAATTGTTTTAAAAATGCTGGCGGATTATTGTCAGCTTCAATAGTTTTAATGCTAAATTGCTTAATTTTAGCGTTACCAGTTGTGCCAATCACTTTAATAGTGTTTGCTTGAAATGTGGCAGGTATCGTAACAGTATTGCCATTAGTAATATCGGCCTCAAATACAACCTTAGCAGAATATGGATATATATCAAATGCGATAGGTTTAGTATTTGCAAATGCGTTGGTTGTGATAAATACAGTCATAACTGTAAGTAATAAAAATTTTGTAATATTTTTCATAATACTCCCTTTAAATTTTTGGATATTATACTCTGTTTTTTGAAAAAAGCTACAATAATGTTGAAGGGTAAATTTTAACATTGATAGCATACGTGCATTACATATTATGCTAATATATATCATTACAGCATAGTTATAATGGGCAAGTATTTGATATTATTGCATATCTATACTACTCATTTTTACATAAAATCGTTATAAAAAATGGCATTTAAGAGATATGCTATAAATTCAATAAATATCAGTTACTTAAACGTACTTATAGCTATTGTATCCCTCAAATATTTGCTCAAACTGTATCTATTGGTATAATAAAATAAAACTTTAGTATAAAAAAATGCTATATGCAACAAATTCTATATTATTGATGATACTGATTATTTTTAGTTTAATTAGATAAAAAATGTATTTTTTTAAGCCAAAAGTGCATTTTTTACTTGTAATCTTTTGTATTATATAATATATTTAATTAGATATTAGTAGCTTACTATGTTTATTAATAAGGAGGAATTATTTATGAGTAATGAAGTAAAGATGGCTAATCCTGCACCGTTGGGGTTAATTGGTTTCGGAATGACTACAGTATTGTTAAACATTCACAATATGGGGTTGATGCCTTTATCTATCACGATTGTAGCTATGGGCATAGCAGTTGGTGGACTTGCTCAAATTATTGCTGGTATTATGGAATTTAAAACTGGTAACACTTTTGGCGCTACAGCTTTTACTGCTTATGGATGTTTTTGGTGGACACTGGTTCTAGTATGGATTTTCCCTAAGCCTGTGCCTGCTGATTTATTTTCAGTTGGTGTTTATCTAACTATTTGGGGAATTTTCTCAACATTTATGTTTATAGCTGCGTTGACACACTCTAACATTACAAAAATAGTGTTCGGTACAGTTGTATTATTATTCTTCACACTTGCACTTGCAGATTTTACTGGTAGTACTACTATCCGTACTATTGGTGGCGCAATTGGGTTTATTTGTGGTGCTGCTGCAATGTATAACTCTGTTGCTATTGTTATTAATGGCGAATATGGCAGAGAAGTATTAAAGATGTAACTTGCTTATATAGCAAATGATAAAGGGCTTTCTATTATGGAAAGCCCTTTTTTTATATGAATGATTTTTCTATTCTTGTAATGGCATTTGGTGGAGTTGCGCCATCACGTAATACACTAAGTATGCTGTTAGCACACATTTTTGCCATCTCTACACGTGTATCAAGCGTTGCGCTACCAATATGTGGTGTTAAAACAGCATTGCGACACTCTAGTAGTGAGCTATTGACACTAGGCTCATACTCATACACGTCCAGCCCAGCACCAAAAATAACCTTATCTTTTAACGCTGCTGCTAAATCCGATTCACGAATAATCGCACCTCTACCAATATTTATAAGGATAGCGTTTTTCTTCATTTGGCTAAACTCTTTCGCAGTAAATCTATGTGTAGTATCAGGTGTTAACGGAGCAGTAATCATTATGTAGTCGGACCATGATAGCAGTTCTTCAAATGATGCATATGTTGCACCTAGTAGTAATTCTGCTTGCTCGTTCCTATTGTTATTATGATAGATTATATCCATTGAAAAGCCTGATGCCATTTTTGCAACTGCTTGCCCAATCTTACCCATTCCATATATACCTAGCGTTTTTTTGTATAGTGGTAGCCCCATCATTAATGTTGGTTTCGCACCCGTAAACTTAATATCACGCATAAACTTGTCAGATTCTACAATACGTCTTGATGTAGCAAGCATTAACGCAAATCCAAGTTCGGCGGTACTTTGCGTAAGTATATTAGGTGTGTTACAAACAGTTATCCCTCTATGTTTTGCATAGTCGATATCAATATTATCGTAGCCAGTTGCGTAGTTCACAATAACTTTTAGCTTTGGTGCAGCTTCTATAAACGCTCTATCAATTTTATCTGCTAATGTGCATATAAGTCCATCAGCATCTGTACACATTTGACGCAGACGCATATCAGGTAGTGTTTCCTCTGAATCGTTTATACTAATCCTATAGTTAGAAAAAACATCAGAAAAGTTATATGGTAGCTTGCTAGTAATTACAATTTTCATTATCTAACCTCGTTAGAACTTTTTACGTTTAAATAGATCTGTACGCTTTGAAATAACTCTATCAATAAACAATGTGCCATCGAGGTGGTCAGTTTCATGTTGGATAAGTACAGCTTCAAAATCTTCTGCCTCAATAGTTTGTTTGTCCATATTTTTATCTAAAAACTGCACTTTGACTTTTTGAGCCCTATTTACATTGCCGGTAAACTCTGGAATACTCATACAGCCTTCACGAAAAGTAAGCACACCTTCATGCTCTACAATTTCAGGATTAATCATGACAGTATGCCCATGATTGTTTGTACATTTTTTATTACGTGATGCATCAAATACAACAATCCTGTACGGCTCGCCAATTTGTGTGGCTGCAATACCTGTAGAATGTCCTGTTGATAACATAGTATCTTCTAAATCTTGTATGACGCCTAAAACTTTTTCATCTATAGTCGTAACGTCGTCAGCGACATCTTTCAATCGCTCGTCTGGATATTTTAAAACTTCTCTTATTGCCATATTGTCGCCTAAAACTCGTAACTATCTATTTTGTTAATCGCAACATCAGTACCGATAGAAGTTGCTTTTTCAGTAAGTGATTTTTGCCATTCTTGTTCGTCTAGTTTTTCTGGAACTAAAACCTCAAGTATCATGATGTATATATCAGTTTCAGATTTTGTGATAACTTTCGTTTGTAAATCAGTAATATTTATTTTAAAACTTGATAACACAGCAGCAATTTCATGCACGATGCCAGCTTTATCAGCGCCATACACAGATAATGTGTAAGATAATCCGTCTGCAGATGATGGCGTGCTATCATACTTATGTACAGTCATATTGTAGTTTAGTTTATTGAATAATAATTCTACCTCGTTAGTTGAGTAATCTTTATCTGTATTAACAATAAGTATCATCGAAAACATACCGTATAATAATGTAGAGCTTGAATCATCAATACTAAATCCGTTATCTACCAGTATTTTCGTAATGTCAGATACGATGCCAGTAGAGTCAACAGTCATAAACGTAAGTGCATAATATTTTTTGTTATTCATATTTTCTCCTATTGATGTTTTATATATTAAAATACCTATTCTATCTTATGTCAATAAAAAAAGATTTAAAAATATTTAAAATTAGTTATTATATAGTTACGATTATATAATACGAGGGTATTTATGGAATATAACGAAAATAGCCGTGTTGCAATTTATGGTGCTGGTGCAGTTGGTGCATACTTCGGCATGAAAATGATTGAAGCAGGCTATAATGTTGAGTTTATAGCACGTGGCGAGCATCTGAGAGCTATGCAACTAAACGGATTAACTGTTGAAGATGTTACCAATAATGTTGTTATTCATAAATCTGTTGTTGCTAGTAATGTCCTTAGCGGAAAGTACGATATTATTTTCATTGCTGTAAAATCAGGACAAACAGATGATGCTGCAAAAATATGCGCTAACCATTTATCAGATAATGGAACTGTCGTGTCGCTACAAAATGGTGTAGAAAATATGGATATAATATCTCGCTATGTGCCGATGAAAAATATTATACCATCAGCAGTTTATATTACCGCTAGTATAAAAAGGCCTGCACATATGCAGTTTATAACGCATGGTAGGCTTGCATATAACTCATGCGTTAGTGGAGAGTGCGGACGTGTAAACGCATTGAAGTCGTTTCTGGATAAAACAGAAATATCGCATAAAATTGTTGATGATATTAAATATACTTTGTGGCAAAAGCTGATGTTGAATGTGATATTTAACCCCTTAACAGCACTATTTGGTATGGCAAATGGTGATTATATTGCAAGCGATGAAGCGCTATCATTAGCAAGAAGTTTATTTGATGAGGCGATAGCAGCAGCAAAGTTTGAAGGTGTAGAGCTATCGCATGATATATTTGATAAAACGATAGAAGATAGCAAAATATACACGTCGTTCAAGTCTAGCATGTTGCAAGATATAGAAGCGAACAGAAAACCAGAGATTGATAGTATTTTAGGTGTAGTGGCACGTGTGCATAGGGCAAACAACTCTGTAGCAGTGCATACAGAAATGCTTATAAAAATTATGAATGTTAAGTACGGTGGCTGGTTTCATACTCCGTCGATTGTGGCGGCAGATATTTTGGTTTGTGTAGGGCGAAAAGTTTTGTTGATTGAGAGAAAAAATGAACCATATGGCTATGCGATACCGGGTGGGTTTGTAGATAAGTTTGAAAGGGTGCAGGATGCAGCTGTAAGGGAGTTAAGGGAAGAAACAGGGATAGAAGCTAAAGTCGATGATATTGAGTTGTTAGGCGTATATTCTGATAGCGATAGAGACCCAAGAGGGCATACAATAGGCGTAATGTATGTTTATATGGCAGATAGCGAACTAGAAGCAGTTGCGATGGACGATGCAAAGGGCGTTTGCTATTTTGATGTTGATAAGTTGCCAGAGCAGATAGCATTCGACCATAGGCGAGTGATAGAGGATTATAAAAGCAAGTATTTATAGGGTGTTGAAATTTTTTTTAGATAAATTAAAAAAAGTGCTTGATTTTTTCGTTGAATTACAATATATAATAAGTCCGACTTGGAAGAGTGGCCGAGTGGTTTAAGGCACTGGTCTTGAAAACCAGCGTGGGTTAGTAGCTCACCGTGGGTTCAAATCCTACCTCTTCCGTTTATGTCAAAAAGGCATAGCTTAGGCTATGCCTTTTTTTATTAAGAGGTAAGATTTGAACGGTCACAACCGCCGACCGAATAGGGAGGAATAGCCGACACGATGTTGGCGTCAGGTTGTGGGCTGGCTTTTCTGGAGTTCTAGGACAGGACGAACAGAAAAGTCTAGTCCTACCTCTTCCGTTTATAAAAAAAAGGCATAGCTTAAAAGCTATGCCTTTTTTTGTGCTTAGTTATGGATTTGAGTTAATATTTTCCTTTCTTTTCCACATTCACATTGACATTTATCATTATATCATTGAAATTTTTTCAATTTGGTGCTATATTATAAAAAAGTGCGGGGTGGATATCGTGGGTATAGCTGTTGAATTAGTTGCGAGAATTGATGATTTATCATCCACTATTGATAGCGTTGTATCTGCTATTGATGCCAGAGGGTATACGTTTTCTGACGCAGGTGGCGAGTTACGCATATCTGTTTGCGAGCTTGGCGATATTATATTTTCCGTTGTGCGTGATGAAGATGATAATCTTATGGCATATGCTAGTGCCACTACAAATATTGTTGGTGCTGGGTTTCATAAAGAAGTTTGCGACTTTTTTGATGAAATTAAACACCTATTTTCTAACTGCACTATCACTGATGAAACTGACTATATCGAACATAAGAACTTTCAATTACTAAAAGATGAACACTTTAACAAATACCTACACAATCTTATAAAAATTGCTGTCGAGAACGATAACGAACAAAATGGACAAATGATGTTTTGTTGGGATATTGGCGATTATTCACCAGAAACAATTGAAAACTCTGTCGTTACCCCGTTTGGTAGATACAGCATTAGACATCTTGAACATATAATCAAAAATCATAAAATAGACTTGTTTGCTAAAGAATTTTTTATATGGAACGAAATTGAAAAAGATGCACGCTTTTACCGAAATTCCGCACTCCATTTAATGTGGCATTCGCTACACTATATCAAAGATTTTGGCGTGATTGAAAGCGAAAAATTGCTTCATGAAAAAGTTGTTAGTATGCTAGAAAAATCAGCAAGTATGGATAATAAATTGCCATTCCCAAAGCAAGAATATCTTGAAATATGTAAATTGCATGATCATACCCCTATTGATGTATCTGCACTGCCAGAATACTCATCTGAATACCCTATTGGCTACCGTAAAGACACAATATGTCATAATATCGGTATAATTAATGTTGCTGTTAATGGAAATTTACTTTTTGAACAACAAGACGATACATCTGTCTGGTATAATACAGATGAGGAGTGCTTTAATATGCGAGTGTTCGCTTATACTACTGGCGATAAACTTGCAGAAGTTAAGCGTGATATAGCAGAAAACGAAGCTTGCATTGAAGAATTTTCTATTGGCGATGGCATATGCTGTGTTGCATACACTGGTAAAGAAGACCCTGAAGACGAGGCTAGTGTCCATATTACTGTTGCAAACATTGCATGCGCTAACCAGCTTACAGTTGTTATTTTTGCGCACTCCAAAAAAGATGATTACAACAAAGCAATAAAATATCTAAAAATGTTTTCCACGAATAGCAGTAGTGAATAACATTCATAAATCTCAAATCTGTAATTTACTTGCTTTTTAAAAATATCTGTGTAATCATACATTTCATTTAGGGTGAAGGGTATAAAAATGAAAAAATGGTTTCTTGTTATAATGGTGTCATTTGCATTGATGACGTCGTCAGTTGCACATGCCGAAAATGAAGGCTTTACTAAGTTTGGTGACATTACTCAAATAGCGTTACCTATCACAGCGGGCATGTTCTCGCTTATCGCTGGAGATTATGAGGGTGTTTTTCAAGCGGTTGAAGGCGCTTTATATACAACAGCGTTAACCCATGCTTTAAAGTATGCAATAAATTCTGAGCGTCCAAACGGTAGCGGTTTATCGTTTCCATCTGGGCATACATCTGCTGCAACACAGGGCGCAGCATATCTACAATTTCGTTATGGTTATACTGTTGGCATACCAGCATATTTTATTGCGGGTATAGTCGGCTATTCTCGTATACAGTCAGAATATCACCATTGGTATGATGTGGTTGGTGGTATGGCACTTGCTACAGGTGTACAATTTGTTGTAACAAAGCTAGAGTTCTCGCTAACTAATTATTTCATCATGCCATTGATTGAGGGTGATACGTACGGATTAGTAATCGGTGGAAAGTTTTAGATATTTTCCTTAATTAAGGTGACTTGGTTCCCTTTTTTATTATATTTGACTTCATCAAAATACATTCTTGTCATTAATATACCACGCCCATGTAGCTTAAGCAGCGCTTCTGGGTCGGTAGGGTCTGGCAGTTCAGATACGTTAAACCCTTTGCCTTCATCTTTTACGTTAATAGTTAGGGTGTTGTCGGTATAGTCAATCTCAAGTTTAACAACAAGTTTCATGTATTTATCGTCATTAAGCCTGCTTTTCAATAAGTCGTTATATGCGTTATCTTCAAGTGCTTGTTGCTTTTCTTCCGATGTGATATTTAGGTTGCCATGCTCGATAGAGTTTGTTAATATCTCTGATATGCCGGTACGGATTTTTTCTAGATCGCTAAATTTAAAAAACACTGCCAAATCTGCAGTAATGCTAAAAACTATTTTATCAATATTATAAAAATCATTTTTTATGATATACTTTTTATGATATTGTACATTTTGTACAGAGTTGTCGAACGATTTAAAAGATGTAGCATGAAAAACAGCATCTAAAAGTAAACGCAAGCTAATATCTGAAAATGATGTAGGTATGCTATAAGAAGCGTGTAAATAGGTACTATCAGAAATAAAGCATAATGCAGAAGATGTTTCTAT
>CAYJIW010000018.1:24537-26225 GCA_964370335.1 uncultured Deferribacteraceae bacterium | reverse complement strand
AAAAGGCAGGTGGCGGAGTGGTCCGTGATATGTTGGGGCACGGTATAGGTAGGGCAATACACGAGGAACCTTCTGTACCGAACTTTGGCAGGCCTAATCGTGGGCCGAAGCTTAAAGCAGGTATGGTAATTGCAGTAGAACCAATGGTCACATATGGTGATTATCACATCCGTACTTTACAGGACGGGTGGACAACAACCACCGTAGATGGCAAATTGGCTGCACACTATGAGAATACTATCGCTATCACAAACAATGGAGTAGAAATTCTTACAATATGACCCGTGCCATAGCTTAGCTATAGGTGTAAAAAGAGAGGAATTAGTTAGAACATGAGCAAAAAAGACGACGTAATTGAAGCCGCTGGCGTAGTAGACGAATCTTTGCCAAACGCGCAGTTTAAAGTTACTTTGGAGAACAAGCATACTATATTGGCTCACTTATCGGGTAAGATGAGGATGAACTTTATCAGAATTTTGCCGGGTGATAATGTGACGGTTGAGTTGTCGCCGTATGATTTAACGCGTGGTAGAATCACGTATCGGCATAAGTAAATCGGAGCGTATAATGAAAGTACGAGCTAGTGTTAAGGCAATTTGCTCTAAATGCAAAATCGTTAAGAGAAAAGGGGTTGTCAGAGTAATCTGCGAAAATCCCCGTCATAAGCAGAGACAGGGTTAAGGAGGCGGATTGTGGCGCGAGTAGCCGGAGTTGACATTCCAAACAACAAAAAAGTTGAAATAGGTCTTACATACATCTATGGTGTAGGTAGGAGTACAGCACGTAAATTAGTCGAACAAACAGGTATCGACGGTGACAAACGTGTCGGAGAACTTACTGAGCAGGAAATATCTTCTATCAGAACAATTTTAGAGGATAGCTATACGGTGGAGGGCGAGCTTCGTAAAGAAATCGGCCTTAATATTAAACGCCTTATGGAGATAAACTGTTACCGTGGTTGGAGGCATAAATTAAGCCTTCCAGTTAGAGGTCAAAAAACTCGTTCTAATGCTAGAACAAGACGTGGTTTGGCTGGTAAAAACGGTATTAAGAGGAAGTAAACCGGTAAAGATGTTGAGCTATAATGTCGGCTCATATTAAAACATCTTTAGTATCAGGTAGCATTATATTTAGCTACCAGAAGAAGTGGGGACATATAGCGTCTATTTTTCTACGCATATATAGTCTATCCGCGCTAAAATGCACTTGGAGGCACCATGGCAGGTCCTAGAAAGACAGGAAAGAAAGAAAAGAGAAATGTACCACGCGGTGTGGTTCATATCAATTCCAGCTTCAATAACACACACGTTACATTTTCAGATGTAAACGGTAACGTTATTTGCTGGGCAACAGGCGGTACTGAGAATTTTAAAAACTCAAGGAAATCTACTCCTTTCGCAGCTCAACTTGCAGCTGAAAACGCATCTAAAAGAGCTTTAGATTGCGGCATGAGAGAAGTTGAAGTTAGTGTTAAAGGTCCAGGCTCAGGCAGGGAAAGCGCAATTAGAGCTATCCAAGCAGCTGGCATCAAAATTACATTGATCAGGGATATTACACCAGTTCCACACAACGGTTGTAGACCTATCAAGAAAAGACGTGTGTAGGAGAGGATACCTTGGCTAGATATACAGGACCGAGCTGCAAACTTTGCAGACGTGAAAATATGAAGCTCTACCTTAAGGGTGAGC
>CAYJIW010000018.1:0-24501 GCA_964370335.1 uncultured Deferribacteraceae bacterium | reverse complement strand
AATTTATGGTGTGCTAGAAGCACAGTTCCGCAGATATTTTGAAAAATCATCTTCACTTGATGGAATTACTGGTGAAATTTTACTACAATTCCTTGAGCGTAGACTTGATAACTTCGTGTATCGTGCAGGCTTTGCAGCTAGTAGAAAAGAAGCACGCCAAATGGTTCTACACCAACACTTCTTGGTTGATGGACGCAGGGTTAATATCCCTTCATTCCTAATGAAGCCGGGCATGAAAGTAGAACTTACTGAAAAAAGTAAAGAGCATCCACGTGCTGTAGATTGCATAGAAACTGCATCTGGACGTGGCGTACCAGAATGGATTTCGCTAGATAAATCTAATAAGATGGCTGAAGTATTACGTATGCCTGAAAGAACAGATGTCAACTATGAGATTCAAGAATCGCTCATAGTAGAGTTGTATTCTAAGTAACCCTAAGCGGAGGACGTACTACATATGATAATGATGAATTTCAGAAATCTAATGAAACCAAAGAAGATAGAGGCGATAGGACAAATTACTAATCGTTACGGTAAGTTTGTTGCTGAACCATATGAAAAAGGGTTCGGAACAACAATTGGTAACGCTCTTAGACGTGTTATGCTATCATCTATCGAAGGTACGGCAGTAGTTGGCGTTCGTATTTCTGGTGTGAAGAATGAGTTTTCTACAATCCCTGGTGTTATCGAGGATGTTGTAGAAATTTTACTTAATATCAAATCGTTAGAGCTAGTATCTAGTAGCCAAGAACAACGTCGTGTTTATATTAAAAAGAAAGGCGTTGGAGCTGTTACTGCTGGTGATATTACTGGCGATGCTGATATAGAAGTGCTTGACCCAGAACAACATATATTGACAATTACTGATAGCAGTGCAGAAGTTCATATTGAACTGTACATAGAACGTGGTATAGGTTACGTTACTGCTGGCGAATTTGAGGATAAATTCTCAGAAATTGATATTATGCCAGTTGATGCTATTTTTACACCTATTAAAAAAGTAAACTACTCTGTAGAGAATGCTCGTGTTGGACAAAGTACTGACTACGATAAATTAACTATGGAAATAGAGACAGATGGCTCTGTTCGCCCTGAAGACTCACTTGCGTTTGCTTCAAAAATTATCAAAGATTACATGATGCAGTTTATCAACTTTGAAGAAATTATTGAACAACAAGCTGAAGAAGAAAACACTAAGGGTAACGATCATATAGTTGAGCTACTTGATAACAGTATCGAGGAGCTTGAACTATCTGTACGTGCATACAACTGTCTAAAAAATGCTAACATTAAAACTCTTTACGAGCTATGTGGCAAAACCGATGGCGAAATGCTAAAGACTAAAAAATTTGGTAGAAAATCTCTTGAAGAGATTAAAAAAGTCTTATCCGATCTTGGCTTGAGCTTAGGTATGGATTTAGAAGGTCTAGGTTACAAGAAAAAAGAATCCGAGGTAGAATAAGATGAGACACGGAGTTGTCAATAACAAGTTTAGAATGAAGACTTCTCACCGTATTGCTACTTTTCGCAATATGTCGAAGTCACTAATAGAAAACGGTAGAGTTGAAACTACTCTTAAAAAAGCAAAAGTATTACGTACAGTTATTGAGCCATTAATTACTTTAGGTAAAAAAGGCGATTTACAATCACGTAGACTTGCATTTAAAAAATTACCACATATCGGCACTGTTCACAGATTGTTTGATGTGGTTGCTCCTGCGTTCAAAGAGCGTAACGGTGGCTATACTCGTATCTATAAACTAGGTAGAAGAACAGGCGATAACGCTGAAATGGCTCTTATCGAGTTTGTTGACCCAATAGTTGAACCAACTAAAGGCGAGTAATTTAAAAATTTAATCAATTTTCAGTCCCTACTTTGTAGGGACTTTTTTTATACCTATACTCTTATATGATTTATCAATGATGATATTACATGTAATAATGGTGAAGTGATGCATTAGTAAGTGATTGATGGTGTAAAATAGACAATTCTAAAGTTTGTTAGAATATAATCCCTACACCTACATTTAATGCTAAAGAGTTGACATTTGCATCACCAATTAATGATGCAGTTGTTATATGGTTAGTATTTTGTACGTTTACATCAAGCAGTAAGTATGATATTGCAGCACGTATGCCGACTTCTGCAATATATCCAAACCCAAATGATGAGCTGGTTTTCTCGCCAGATGAATTTGTAGCTCTAAAGTCTGCTAAAATATAATCCCTACACCTACATTTAATGCTAAAGAGTTGACGTTTGCATCACCAATTAATGATGCAGTTGTTATATGGTTAGTATTTTGTATGTTTACATCAAGCAGTAAGTATGATATGGCAGCACGTATGCCAACTTTTGCAATATATCCAAATCCAAATGATGAGCTGGTTTTCTCGCCAGATGAATTTGCAGCTTGCATATTTACCTCTGATAGCACAATGCCGCCAGCGATATAGGGCATAATATCAAAATATCTGTATTCAATTTTAGGTTGTGCTAAAAAACTAAAAGCAAAATCGAGATACTGTATATTAATGTAGTTATAATTATTATAATTGTTTGTGCTATATTCATTAGCAAATATTGATATTTCAAAAGCGAAGGGTGGTTTATAATTATAGCCAACAGTCGCACCCACGTTTAAGTCGCCATAATCTACACCTATTATTGTGTCAGATATTTGGCTACTAGATATATCAAATGGTGTGGCAACAGCATAATTCAGTAACACATATACTCCATAGTCGCCAATTTTTGGGGCAAACTGAGCATAACTTGTTGAAGCAAATGCAAATAAAATAATTATAATTAACAATATACGTTTCATAGATCACCTATAATATACATTATGTTGATTTAATATATGAAAAATGTCAAGTTATTTTTTATATATTACTTAATTAAGTTATAAAGTGACCTTAGCTAATAAGTAAATAGAACTTAGATAGTCGTGAGTTAAATTGCGAATACATGTAAGCAATAAGAAATATAATGTATGTTCGTAATAAAGTGTTGACATAAAATAAAACATGCGTTACATTGGATTATGAACAGTTTAGATATACAAATCAAAAAACTTACTGTTAATTCAAATGAGCTATACAATATAGCTACGTCTGTTTCTTTCTCTTGGTGGCGCTACTAGCGTCATATACTTTAATACCCCTATAACTATAATTTAATATGGAATTATCGCTATTTGTGTAGCGTGTTTTGTCTTTACTATCAATGACTTATAATTGATATTATCTTTACGGAGAAAAAAATGTATAAATATAATGAATATTTTGGCGAATATGGTGGTGCGTTTGTTCCTGAACCATTAGTGCCAGTTTTGAAAGAATTGGAAGAAGCATTTATTGATGCTATGAATGATGACGAGTTTTTAAAGGAGCTTGCATATTATCAAAAAACATATATTGGTAGGCCAACTCCTTTATATTTTGCTGAAAACATAACAAAGGATCTTGGTGGTGCAAACTTATATTTTAAATGTGAAGGGCTTGCGCAAACAGGTGCACACAAAATAAATAATGCGCTAGGGCAATGTATGCTTGCAAAGCGTATGGGTAAGACACATGTTGTTGCCGAAACAGGTGCAGGACAACACGGTGTTGCAACTGCCGCAGCTGCTGCAAAATTGGGGCTAAAATGTATTATATTTATGGGCGCAACAGATGTTAAACGTCAACGACCTAACGTATATACTATGGAAATGTTTGGTGCAGAAGTTGTTTCTGTTACAAAAGGTACTTCTGGACTTGCTGACGCTGTTGATGAAGCGTTAGGCTACTGGATTGGTACATATGAGAATACTCATTATGTACTTGGTTCTGCTGTTGGCCCTGCACCTTTCCCTAGTATGGTAAAAGAGTTCCAATCTGTGATAGGTACAGAGGTTAAACAACAATCAAAAGAGTTTGGTTTAGACATTGAAGCTGTTGTTGCTGCTATTGGTGGAGGTTCTAATGCCATGGGTATTTTTAGTGCTTTTATTGATGATAAATCACCTAGATTAGTTGGTGTTGAGGGTGGTGGTAGAGGTCAAACAAAAGGTAACCATGCAACTAGATTATCTGATGGTAGTGGAGCTGAAACAAACGTGTTCCATGGTTTTAAGAGTAAATTTTTACTTGAAAATGATGGAACTCCGCAACCAACACATTCTATATCTGCTGGGCTTGATTATCCCGGTGTTGGCCCTCAACTTAGCTATCTAAAAGATATTGGCAGAATATATGTTACATATGCAACTAATGATGAAGTATTAGAAGCGTTACAATATACTGCTACGAACGAGGGTATTTTATTTGCATTAGAGTCTGCGCACGCACTTGTGGAAGGTATAAAAATTGCTAAGAACACACCTAAAGGTAAATCTGTTATTGTCCATATGTCTGGTAGAGGCGATAAAGATATATTTATAACAGCTAAGCACTACAACCATGATGCATGGGTTGAGTTTTTAAAACACGAACTTGATAAATAGCAAAAATAAAAGCCACAGCTAATAAACTGTGGCTTTTGTATATTCATTTGTTACTAAATTATACTGTAAATTTACTAACAAGCATTTTTAACTGTTCCACACGTTCTTGTAAGTGTGAAATTGTTGTGTTCACTTCATTAACTGCAGATGAGCTTTCCTCTAATCCAGAAGCAAATATTTGTGTAGTATCAACAACATTATCAATAGCTAATGATTGGTTCTCAACTGAATGAGTAACTGATGATATTGTAGAGTTGATTGATTCAACGCTATGAACAACAGTTTTAAAGCCAGTTGAAGTATCTTCGATGTCATGTACACCTTTAAGTACTGTTTCACCAGCTACAGTCATTTCTTTAGAAGCTGTAGTCGATTCACGTTGTAGTGTAGATATGATACCTTCAATTTCGCCAGTAGCTTTTTGAGTACGTTCTGCAAGTTTTCTAACTTCATCAGCAACTACGGCAAACCCTCTACCAGCTTCACCAGCTCTAGCAGCCTCGATAGCCGCATTTAATGCAAGTAGGTTAGTTTGGTCTGCGATATCATTAATTACGTTTAAAATATCACCAATTTGGTTTGAGCTATCGTTTAAGCTATTAATTGTAATTTGTAGTTTATTTGTTTGTTCGTTAATATTAAGTATGCTATCCCTAACGTCATTTAGTTGAGATGCACCAGTATGTGTAGCAGTATTAGTATTAGTAAGTGAGCCAATTGTAGCATTTAACTCATCAACTGAAGATTTTGAAATAGTAGAAATTTCATCTATGCTACCAAGTACAGTTGATATTTGTTGTGTTTGGCTATCAAACGTAGCAACAAGCTCTTCCATAGTAGCGGCTAGCTCGTTGTTACCTGATGCAACTTCATCAGCAGAGATTTTAACTTCTGAGATTATCTCACGAACGCTAGCGATAAATGAGTTAACATTGTATGCTAAATCACCAAACTCATCTTTACTTTTAATATTAAGAGTTTTCGTTAAATCGCCACCTTGTCCGCCACTAAGTTCTGATGTAAGTTTAACAACACGTCTAAGCGGATTAATGATGCCAATTCTTAATGATATTATTGAGCCTATTACTGCTATAAATAGTAGAGCTAGTGTAATCGTCGCAAGGTTAGTGTTATTATTGGCAATCGTAACAGTATCATCAACACCATCAGTAGCTATAACGGCAGTATTATGAGCAAGCTCTCTACTTAGGAAAGTAACATCTGTTGATAAATTATCAAACACTTTAATAGCTGCTTGTAATTCACCAAGATTTATTGTTACGTTTTTGAGGTCATCTTGTGTAGAGCTAATTAGTTCAACTATTTGACTGAGAAAGCGACGTGTTCCTGCGTCTGCAATTTGCATAGCATTACCGATAGCCGCAATACCTATCTCGTTAGTAGGCATAAACTCAATCAAAGGAGTAGGGTCAGATGTATAAAGTGACTTTGTAAGACTATTTTGCAATTCTGCACCAACAGTTAACAGAGTTGCTGTCTCTAAAGATAATCTAGGATTACTATTTTGCTGAGTATTAATATATTGATTAACTTCTGACATTAAATCAAAAGCAGCATCAATTTCACCAAGCAAATAATCAGTAACATTGTCAATATTTAATGATAATGCCATAATAGTATTAACGTTTTGTACTAAATTACTAACCTTTAAATTATATTGTTCAAGTTCTTGATAAGTTTCCATAACTTTAGTTTTATCAATAGTGGCATATAGTGTGTTAAGCTCATCCAAGCTAACAGATAAATTGCCTAAACTATCTGATAAATCAGTATGATTTTCTTCAGTAACATCTGATAAAAATATCCTTGTAGCTACTTCTACTGAATAAATATCAGCCATTACCTTAAAAAATAGATTTTGTGAAGGATAGTAAATTTCTCTAGTATCTACAGCATTAACTTTAGTGACACCAGTGTAATACCTAGAAATACTCATACCAATAATGCTTATAGACACAATAACGATTGCTATTGAATATAGCCTCATGCGAACAGTTAATCTCATCTTATCACCTTTATAATGTAACAATACTTAATATGTAATATATTAACATCTAACAATTTTTCAAGTAAAAATGAATAAAAAATTAATATTTTATTATTTTTATCCGTTGATATTGTATAACTAAGTTAATAATAAAGCAAGCATATTTTTTTTGCAATAAGATGATAAATGAAATATAATGACAAATTGGAGAAAATATGAACATAAAAAGCAATTCTGGAACTTTTTCAAACAAGCAAATAGTTTATGTTACTTTGTCGCAATTAATGTTAATGATGACGCACATTATTGTATCGTTAACAGATTTATGGGCAGCAGGGCAGATTGATACAACTGTACAAGCATCTATTGGTGTAGTGTCGCAAATATTAGCTATGATGGTATTAATTATGTCAGTTGCTAGTGGTGGTACTATGGCGGCTATTTCACAATCGCTTGGCGCTAAAAATCATGCAAAAGCCAGAAGATATGCAAACTTAGTAATAGCACTAGTTTTTAGCGTTGGCACTATTACATCTATTGTATTTTATATATTATTGCCATTATGGGTATCAATTTTTGCAACAGATCCGGCTATAGTTAAGCCGTTTAAAACATTTGCAACAGCTTACGTTTTATATTTACCATTTTTCTATACAACTATCATAATCAACACAATTTTTCGTGCATATAAGTATGTTATGATGCCGTTTATCACGACGTCACTAATTGCTATCGTTAATGTCGCAGGCGATTTACTATTTGGGCTAGGGTATTTAGGCTTCCCAAACTTTGGTTATTACGGTATTGCGTATTCTACTTTTGCTGGTGCGTTAGTGGGTGTTTCATTTAGCATATTTATGATATTGCGTCATGGTATAATCAAAAACTTATGCCCGCCGCCACTTAGATGGGCAAAAGCGGCTATGCCATACTTGTTAAAAGTTAGCATACCATCGTCTATTGGGCAGTTATCTGGCACAATATCTAGTTTTGTAATACTGGCGCTGTTGGCTAGGTTACCTAACGAACAAACTGTCGCAGTTGCAGGCATAGTTATAGGTATGCGTGTTGAAGCATTTATTTTGTTTCCGTTAGGTGCTGTTGCTATTACATTAAGTATGGTTAGCGGTCATATGATAGGTGCAAGACGTTATGATGAACTATATAGCTTAGGTAATAAAATTTCGTTAATAATTGCAAGCATATCCTTACTGACAGGGTTGTTATTGTTTTAATTTAGATATTATGTGATAAAGATATTTACATCTGATAGCGATGTGTTGCGCTATTCTTCATATTATATCATGCTGGCTTGTGTTGTATTACCGCTAAGGAGCTATGCATCTGTTACATTTGGTATTTTTTCTGGCGCAGGCGCAACGCTACTAACATCAAGGATAGCAATTATATCATCAATAATTGTTCAAATACCGATAGCATATATTCTATCATACCCAATGGGCTATGGCGTTATAGGCGTTTATATTGGCGTTATTTCGTCTAGTATTGTTTCAAGTATTTTAATAATTATTGAGTATAGACGCAAGAAATGGTTAGATTATGGTATGAAAGCTAGGCGGTAATTAAACCGCCTATAGAATTTACATTGTGATTTTTTCGCTAGTAGTGTTAGGTTCTGTTTTTGGTTGTTCAGGTGATAATTTTTCTTGTATATTATTTATGCCTTTTTCGACTTCTTCAAGCCCTTTCGATACGTTATCTTTTACAGCATCGACTGTTTTATCAATAACTTCTTCTTTGATAATGTTAGTTAAATTATCGGCAGCTTCTTCAATTTTTTCTTTAGTAGTTTTATTATCTGTAGCGTTATCAATAGTAGATGTGTTATCTGCATCTGTTGAGTTATCTAACGACAATGTGCCACCACTTTCTCTTTCAAGTTCTTTATTAATTTCATCACGAATAATATTGGATAAAGCACCATCACCTAAGTTTTCGTTAAGTGTTTTTAATGCTTCTGTAGCTTTTTCTTCACTATAAAAGAATATCTTATCGCCAAAAAATGCGAACACTAGCACAAGTAAAAATACTGTGCTTGCTATCAATGTTAACATCAAGTTTTTCATGTTAAATCTACCTCTATTTACTCATTTTTATTGATTTATTTATTGCAGCTTCAACAGCCGCCATTATGCCAGCACGGACACCAGATTGCTCCATTGCTTTAACGCCCTCAATAGTTGTACCTTTTGGCGATGTCACCATATCTTTGAGCTGGGCAGGGTGCATACCTGTTTCAAGCACCATTTTTGCAGATCCTAAAACAGCTTGCGCAGACATGTTTAGTGCATCTTTTCTAGTAAGTCCAGCCATGACGCCAGCATCACTCATAGCTTCAATTATCTGGAATATGAACGCAGGCGACGAGCCTGACACACCTATAACTGCATCTATAAGTGACTCATCTATAAGGATAGTTTTGCCAACAGCGCTAAAAATGTTTGTAGCAATTTCGTAATCTTTTTCTTCAACATGCGTGCCACCAGAAATAGATGACATGCCCTCTAATACTAATGCTGGCGTATTAGGCATAACACGGATAACTTTTTTATCAATACCAATAATGTTTTTAATACTGCTAATGCTAACACCAGCAGCTATTGATATAATGAGTTTTTCGTTTGTGATATGCTTTTTTATATCTTCTAATACGTATTCAATAACATTAGGTTTAACAGCTAAGATTATCACATCACATGTTTCAACTAAGTTGTTGCTAACACATGGGTTAAATCCAAGTGCCTTAGCTTGCTCATTAATATAATCATCATTAATATCACAGACGTAGATATTCTTGCTATCAACTTTGTTAGATGATATTAGTCCATTCGCAAGGGCTTTGCCCATATTTCCATAGCCAATAAATCCAATTTTTAAATTATTTAACAATTGTTTACCCTCTTAACCCAATTTATAGTATCGTTTAGTGGTGTTGTCATAAAATCGCTAGTTAGTATGTGTAACAGGCTATGTTCTATATTATTATAAACATTGACTGTTTTATCAGTTGAAGGCATACGCTCTACAGTTTTTAGTGCAAACCTTGTTGATACTAATGTATCGACCTTTGCTATACCTAGATATACGGGTACTGTTACGTTTTCCACTTTTGGTATAACGTATTCTTGTAACTTTTGCATCTCGTGCATAGGTGTAGTTGGAAAAAAGTTATAGTTATGTAGTTGCTCATCTTCTGAAAGATGTCTAGGAAATCGTTTAATAATTTTTTTGATATATTTTATGAACGGAAACGCAGGGCTACCCACTTTATACGCAGGTGCAAGCAAACCAAGTGAATTAACATCATTATTTAAAGCGACTGCTGTCGCAAGTAATCCACCATTAGATTGACCCATAACTGTTATCGTGTCGCAACTATTTTTTAATGCGTGGTAACCACATTGTAGGCTGTTATACCAATCAACATATGTTACATTTTGCATATGCTCTAGCGATACACCGTGACCTTTAACACGTGCGTTGTAAACAGTAAACCCTTGTTCTATCAATAGATTAGCTGGCACGTGCATTTCATGTGGTGATGCTGTAAAGCCATGTATTAGTAGTACACCATGCTTGTTGCCTTTGTGAAATAGTGGCATGTTGCCTTCACGTGTGACACCGTCTGCCAGAGCTATTTCTGTATCTTTTTTAAATATTTCATCACTGGATAACTTTGCTAACTCATTGCTAAAAGTAGTAATTTCGTTAATCATAATTATTTGCCTCGTTATATGTTTAATACTTTTGTAGATATACCGTCATATAATTCTGACAAAAACTCTTGCTTTGTTAATTCGTACCTAGGTGCAAAATGACAAAATCTGACGTAGTCTGTATTAGAGTTAATAAAAATATCTTTAGCGTGTGGTATCGCTAAATGTTTTTTTGACATAGCATGTTCAATGTCACTCTCACTAAATACAGCCTCTATAACTAATATAGATGAATTAGATGAAAAGTCTATAGCTTTTTCTATGTTTTCATGTGTAGGTGCTATATCAGTTATATATGTGATATCTTGAGGTTTTTTATACTCTATAAACATATCTTGTAGTGTGCCAATAGCAATATTTTTTGAGCCATCTTTCGTATCTGTTTTGATATTTGTTTCAAGTGGTGATTGGCCTTCTAAGTGGGCTTTTAATTCTTTTACCCAAGCGCCACCAATAAACCCAAGTGATGCAAACTCATCTTTTTTAACTGATATGAAGGTAGGTTCGCATATTCGATAGCCCATAGATGTTATGCCATGGTCGAATGGACAATATTTTAACGTAAACCCGTCACCAAGCTCAATAATATCTGGTAAGTTTGGCATTACTTCTGGTTGGAATTCATTTTTTGCAGCAAAAACTGTGCGTTTATTGCCTTTATCAGTTAACTCTATAGCTTCAATAACTAGACTGTAATCTCTTATCAAGTTCCAAGTATAGCCTGCAAGTTTGCCAGCAACATTTTTTGTAAAGCCATCGCCACCAAAAAAACGTAATGTGTTATCAGAATTTATTGATGAGCGTAACAGTCTATCAAATCCATTAAAGTGGTCGATATGTGTATGCGATACGAATACGTTGCTAATATCTAAGATGGACGAATTGTCAAGCCCACCTAGTTTGCCACAATCAAGTAATAATGCAGATTTGTATCTAATATTACGTATAAAAAAAGCATTATCGCTGAAACCGCTATTTAGTTGCTTTATTTCGTAGTTTAGCTTCATTGTATCAACTTTTTAAATATAGTGGTTGCATTGTCTATTGGCTCACTCGTGGAGCAAACAGTAGCGTCAGCTTCTGGTAGTGTTGCGCTGTTTTTTTGCGAGTCATATATTTCTGGTCTGCCATCTGCAATGATTTTAGACTTACTTAATCGTGCATTAAGTCGTTGCATAATAACTTCTTCAGGTGCAGTTAACATAACTTTAAAAGGCTCACATTTGCAATACTTTGTAAATAACTCTAAATACTCTTTTTGGGTGAACGAAGCATCAGCCACACATATCCTGCCGATTTTATTTTTATTGTTTACTATATCGCCAAGTTTTTTATATAGCTCTAAGCTATGCTCTTTACTATATATATCAGAGCCCCATTGAACATATTTTCTATCAGTAGGCTTTAGCCCAGTCATAGTTTTTCTAACAACGTCAGATGAGATATAGAAGAATGGATAGCATTTACTAAAAGTAGTTGCGTTTCTTGATTTGCCAGTACCCATCAAACCATAAAAAATTGCATTTTTTCCGCCAGACATAGCATATGCATACGTCGCAGACATATTTATAAGTTTTGTTACTTCTGATTGTTTTTGTTCGTATAGTTCCCAATCAGGTGTTTTGCTATCAAGTAAAAAACAAGTGACTTTTGCACGAACATAAGCATAGTAGCAGCGATAATAATTAAGTAGTTTTAAGCTATCACTATCATTTACAACTTGTAGAAAGCCTTTAATAAAAGCATCTGATAGTTTAACGTAACCTTCGAAATCCATCTCCATAGATAAAAAGGCAGCTTCTGCGATGATGTCGTTATAGCGAAAGCGCTTATTAAATTCGATACAATCAATTAAACCAATTTTATCACTATCGCCAAAATAGATATGCTCTAGCCTTAAATCGCCGTGACCATTTTTATAAAATCCATTTTCAAACCTGCTATTAATTAATGTTTGGTTATCTTGCAAAAAAGATAGCGTTGACTTTTGTATGTAGTTAAAAAGCGTTTCGTCTATAAATGTATTAGTATATTTTTCAGTCTGGTTAAAGTTTTCAACAGCATTAAATTTTACAATATCTGATAACGACGAAAAGTCGTCATCTAGTGGGGCATTATCTAAACTTATAAGTAAGTTGGCAATTTGTGCACCTATTGCAGACATATCAATATTATGTATTAATTTGTTTTGAATACGATTGTTAAGGAAGTCTTTATCATCAATGCGTTTCATTTTTAAAACGTATTCGATAGCTGGGACAGAGTTTTCAACATTTACAAGTTCAAACTTGCCACCGCCACGGTTGACAATTTTCATGACTTCAAGGTATATATCGTCAGAAAATCTGTCATTAAGTTCTTTTTCCAGCAGACAAAATGTACGTCTACTTTTAGGTAGCTTATAATCTAAAAAACCGAAATCAACAGGTTTTTTTATTTTATAAACATATTTATCGCTAATAATTGCGTATGAAATATGCGTTTCTTTAACAATATCAGAGTTTGTAAGCTTTTTTACTATATCGACTGTGCGTGGTAGCTCGTTATTTTCCATTTTTTAACCAGTAAATTATTTTAAACCAAGTAGTATATATAGTTCGCCAGTATCATCTTTTACCCATATGTCGACTTCTTCGACATTTTGCATAATCATAGATGAGCGTTGGCGAGAATATGTATCAAGTTGCGTAAGCATTTGCTCGTTACCATTGATAGTGTGGATAGTACGTTCAGACTTGATTTCGTTATCAACTTGTACGCTAACCATACGTGATAATTCAGCACGTGCAACAGTTGTTGCTATACGTTTTTGTGCGATTGTGCCTTGATTATTTTTTGCTGCGTTGCCTACTGCAACATACTTATATCCAGTAACTTTTTCAGGAGTAATAACCCAGATAGGATAACCATTTACAATTGGATATTTTGTTTTACCAATAACATCAGGGCGTTTTTTATCTTCAACTGATAGCGATGATGGTTTAGCTTTTTCTTCAATTTCTTGAGGTTCTTCAACCTCTAGTTCTTCATTAGGCAATGTGACATTATCAACAACTTCTGTGTTGCCACTATCTAGTTCTTCAAACGCTTTATCAGCTAGTTCAATAGTTCGTGAGTTGTCGGCAGCAACTTTTTGCGGTGCAGTTGTTGAGGCACAAGCAGACAAATATACTACACAAAAAATAATAAAAATATTTTTAAGCATTATTTATCCTTTATTTTGCGTTATTGTCGAGATCTTTAAACGCTTTTTCGGCATTGCGTTCAGTACGTTGGCGATCGCTTTCTTGTTTAATATACTTTTCGTATGGGTTAGCACACGCAGTAACAATAAATACTAATGATAATAAAACTATAATCTTTTTCATAAATTAGCTCCTTATTCTGTTTGAGAAACCATATAAACATACATTTCGTTAGTAGTTGGATGTAACCAAATTTCTACAATTTTTGCCCTAAACTTTTGACCATTTACTGATTGGATAGAGTATGCATTAATATTGGTTTCAGTATTAGTTGATGATACAACTATTTTATTATTAACGTCAATACCTAGTTGACGAGATATATCGTCAATAGCGCGTGATATGGCAAGCTCACGTTGTGCTGTTTTGCCAAGAAAATGCGTGCCACTAATACCTATGCCACCAGTATAGCCATCGCCAGATGGTTTATAAAACCAATCGGGATATACAGCATTAGACTTAGCGCTACAAGCAACAGTAATAATAAGAGTCAGTAATAGTAAAATGTGTTTCATAAATATCCTTAACAATAAGATAATACGTTTTTTACGTTGAATAATCAATAAAAAATATTGTGGGGAGCAATGTTAATAGTTTTGTGATATGTATTCAATATAGTGTTAGATTGGTGTAGATAAGTGTAAGTTTGTAACTCCCGCCGTAAGCATAACTTACGGTTAGGGAGCGGAAAGGGTTGGTGTGCTATTTTTATCTGTTATTCTAGTTCAATCCCAATTGAAAAACCTGCATAAATATTAGCAGTTGTGTCATCTGTATTTGTTGCGATATTTGTGATAACAGCATTATCGTATGAAATTTCAGGTGTAAGAATTAGCCAATCGTATAATTGGATACTTACGTTTAAATATGATGCATACGCAGCTCGTTGAAATTGGCTGTTATCTGCATTGGTATATCCAAATCCTATTTGTGGCGTAAACCTGCCAATTATATAACTAAAAGCTAATGCACCACCAAAAGCAGTTGAATTTTCTAACTCATACTTTCCATCTGTGTTTGTAGTAACGGCTGGAGCAGTGCCATCTTCATGCCAGTAAACGCCCGATAAGTAAGGGTTAATCGCATACCATGCAGTATAATCTACCCTAAAGTTATCAACAGTAGCGTTACCGCCAAGACCTACTGTAAATGTGTGTGCAGTCAGCGTGTCCTCAGTACCTGTGGCTAAACTGTAATCATATAAATACGCGCCATAACCTAAAAATACGTTTGCATCAATGTAGTCATTAACAAAGTTGTATGCCACTTCAAAACGTGGAAGCTCTATACTGTTAGTAAGTCCATAAAAGTCAAAATACTCATTTGCCGAATCATTAGGGATGATTACTCCGTCACCGCCGTATGGATAAATTATTGCGATGCTTGCGCCATAACCATCCCAAAAAAGCATAGGTAATGTTGAGTCGTCAAGCGTTCCAAAGTTTACTAATGAGCCATCGCCACTAATTTGATTAAATTGATAATTGTATGCAGCAATAGTATCTGAAAGTCCAAGACCAAATCCAGCACTATCGGAGTAGTCATAACGTGCATAAAGTGCGTTAATAAAATCTTCCCTAGGCGCAAGCTCAAATACACCTGATAAATTACCATATGATAATATCATGCCAAATGTACTCCAGTCGTCCATATGGATATCGAGATTGTTTGAAGAATTGCCGTTTGAAATATTATGATTGAAATAATTATCCAATGCTGCACTCATATAAAAATCGTACTCTAAATCTTGAGCTACTGCGAATGTAGAATAGAGTGTCAGCAAAATAGTTGTGATGAATAAAAGTTTGTGTTTCATATATCCCCCAATAAATGATATTAAATGCTATATAAAGATATACCTTATAATAATTATGTTGTATTGAAAGATGAAAAGGTTACAAAAAAAAGGCGGATTATTAGTCCGCCTTAATTGTTATAAATTTAGAATGATTATTGAACAGGTGGTACTGGTTGCGATTGCAAGCCAAACTCTTTATCAACAGCCATTTCTAGCTCGTCTTGTGCTTTTTCAGCAAGGAATTGTTGCCATAAAGCGCTATCGCTACGGTAGCTATTTAATGCGTTAGCTTCAACAGCGTCAACTGCTAATGTAGGGTCGATACCAACTAAAACGTATAATTCGTTACAGCTAGAAATCCAAGTAGCAGATTGTCTAGAGCCAGTTAATGTTTGTGAAGCAACTTGTTTAGAAACGTTAGCAGCTAACTTATCAACAGTTTCATCATCACCGATGCCAGTTGTTTGAGTAAAGCTTTTAAACATGTTATTAACTTTTACGCCAACTATTCTAGCCATTTCATCTCTACCATTTGCAAGTGCTTCTGTTCTAGCGAAGTTAAGGCCAGCTTGACCAATTCTTGCAGCTCCAACAGCATTAACGCCACCTTCAACACCGCCATCAATTACCCATTGTGGTGCGTCAGTTAAACATACATTTTGTAGTTGTTCTTCAGAAATAATTGTTTCTGGTTTTTTTGCACAACCAACAAATGCAACCATAGCAACAAGTGCTAATAATAAACTTTTTTTCATAATATCCTCCGATATAAATTAAAACAACGCTGTAATATACACGTTTTTCTATTGTATTTCAACTATTATTTCATCGTCCAAAATCTTAAAAACTTTATATTTAAAATTCCTTTCCAAGAAAGATGCAAGGTAGTAAGTCTTTTCTGGATAATCTACAAGTAATGCGTCAACTCCTTGCTCTTTAATATCTAATACGAATGGGACTTTTTTAACATCTTCCCTAAATTGCCTAAAAAGTTGCATGTTTGAGTTACCTTTAAGTGCAACACGAATAGTTTTTGCATTATCACCAAGGATAGCTTGCGATACCTCAGATACAACCCTTGGGGCATTACGTTTTGCCATGGTGTTAAATGTGTAATAGCTTGCATCGCTAGGTGTTGAGCCTTGCCCACGTGCAGATTGAGTGCCAGAGTTTACAACAACATTCTTACCATCAACTTTTGATATTAGTTGCCACTCAAGCTCGCCATTAACAAGTGCAAAGTTGACATTGCCATAGCCGATGTTACCACTTTTCTCAATAATTTTTAATGAGCCAAATAGCAAACTCGTAGCCATGTTAGATGAAAAAACTGTTGATAATGCATCTAAGTCGTTGTTAGCAATAGCAGTTTCAATAATTTTTTGATCATCTTTATTTATAGCGATAACTTCAAACCCTTTTTCTTGTAGCTGTTTACTTAATGATGAAGTAAAGCTGTTGTTAAGGTTAGCTTTGCCATCTGCAGTATATGCTGGTATAAGCACAACAATAGATGTATTTTTTGCAAGATTGTTTAATGTATCGTTAGCTTTGTCTGGCACAATATCAGCTTTGATTGATACCCAGTATGTATCGCCATCCTTACCTTCATCAGTTATTTCAAACGATTTAATAGTTGCAGATAATTCCATCTTAACTGCTTCATCAGCTAATTGTGCATTGTTCATAATGGTGTCAATTTTTACAGATATGCTAGATGCTTGCTCGATAGCTGCCCATTTTGCACGAGATATTGCAATATTTTTTGCGTTTGCAATATCGTTATGCTCGATAACTGCTTCACCAAGAGCGTTGTATGTTTCTGCGTTTACCATAAATGGCACAGCAAACATTATTATTGTAAATAAATATTTTTTAAACATAATTATAATCCTTTAACTATTTAGCTATTTCAGTACGTTTTATGTATGCGCCAGTTTTTACGTGTGGCATAGATTTTTTATTAGCTTTTATATATCCCCAAGCGTTTTCACTATCTATTTGGTTAGATATAATAATTTCAGCGTCGACAGTTTCTACAGTGCAAAACGAACTTTGCGTAAGGAAATCAGTTGCGACATTTAGCGTGTGTACTGTAAAAACGTCACCTTCTTTTACGCCATCTGACTTACCTAAGTTGATTTGAGCAATTGTTTTATCGCCCCTAGTTGCGTTCACATAGCCAGTAATAGCAAAATGGTCTGCAATATAGTTTTTAGAGTTATCAAGTGCTGTGACAATTAACGATTTTGCAGCGTTGATAATTAAATCTGGTTGAAAGTTGGTATGTTGTGATGCACGTGCTTCATCTTCAAAGCGTTGTGAAAATACAACTTCGCCAGTTTCAGCGTTTAACAGTGTAAGTGTAGTAGCGACAGAAACGTACCAACCGCTAAGCGCAGTATCAGCAATTAATGATGCAATAGTGAACGCTGTAGCAACTTCGTTAGACATATCACGTACTTGCGTTGGCTGTATATACTTTGTTTCGATATAATCGACAGAGCCAGTCAAGATAAACTTAACGCCTGATAGCCTACCAAACTCCATAACTGTATCTGGGTCAGCTATCGTCATTTGAAATTGTTGTTCAGCAAGTATTTGGTCAAGTGATGAACGGTTGTATAGTTGAACACCACCAATGTTTGCGATAGCTTCCTCAACAGCACTTTGAGCAAATGTGCCGAGTGATGGCGCAAATTGTGTCATAAAAGTTGTGCTATCTTCAGAGTATATCGTTTTTGTACGTGCCTTTGTAGTAGATGCCCCAACAGCAACATTTCTGCCACCAGCGACGACGCCTGTAGTATTAGCCCTAGTGTGAGATAACGCAACACCAGTTGTATCAGTATTATCGATGTTTATTTCGTTTTGGTAGCCAGTATTATTAGCAAACTCTACAACTGCAATCTGCCAAGTTTCAGGGCGATATAAATGCAGACAATCATCAGGAACATTTGTAACTTCGCTATCGCTAGGCATTTGTTGATGATCGCTAACATTTAGCATTGGCTTTGCACAGCCAGCCATAAATAGTGTTGCCATTATAGTAAATAAAAGATATTTCATGAACATTCCTTTATATTTTTATTCCAAGTGCTTTCATAACTTGTTTTAAGTCGCTCCATGTTTCAGATTTCTTGTTAGGGGAACGCAACAAGTAAGCAGGGTGGTAAGTTGGCATAACTTTGTAGCCATTCCAATTTTGCCAGTTACCACGTAGTTTAGTTATTTGTGTCTTATTTTGCAATAGAAAATCTACAGCGGTAGAGCCAAGACACACTATGTATTCTGGGTTGATAATGTTAATTTGTGCTTTTAAATAATCAATACAAGCAGCCGCTTCATCATTAAGTGGCTTACGATTATCTGGCGGGCGACATTTTACGATATTTGCAATGTAGACATCTTCACGCTCGAATGTCATGGCTTTAATCATTCTTGTAAGCAGTTGCCCACTTTCGCCAACGAACGGTTTGCCTTGTAAATCTTCTTCCGCACCGGGGCCTTCGCCAATAAACATTAGCTTGGCATCGAGGTTACCTTCGCCAAAAACTATATTGTTTCTATTGTTGGCAAGTTTACATTTGTTACATGCTAAGACGGATTTTTTTAGTGTTTCAATCGCTTCTTTTTTATTAGTTATAGTAACTTTTTCATTAGTATTGTCTGTTGCTGGCGTAGGGATATTGTTAATATCTTCAACTTTAATAATGTCTTTAATACCAAACAATTGTTGCGTCGGATTAGTCGGAAAAATATCCATGCAAATACCTCTTAAAAAATCACTACGTAAATATTTTATAATATTTTTCTCTAAAAGGGAATATTTTTTTATATAATAGTTTAGTAAAATGTTGCAATATGGTTAGAAGTAGTATAACATGATTAATTGTTATAGCTAACGGAGGCATGGTTGAAAAAGTTACAAGATTGCGGACGTTTATTTGTTATATCAGCTCCAAGTGGCGCTGGTAAGTCAACTTTGTGCAATATGGTTGTTGACCATCTTTCGCCAAAAGCTTGTTATTCAGTTTCTTACACAACTAGGCAGGCTAGGGAAGGCGAGCAAACTGGTGTAGACTATCATTTTGTATCGCGTGAAGAATTTTCGGCTATGGTAGACCAAGGCGAATTTGTCGAGTGGGCAGAAGTTCATGGCAACTTCTATGGTACGTCTGTTGCATCTATTGAAAAATCGCTGTCTGATGGGCAAGATATTTTCCTTGATGTAGATACGCAAGGTGCTATGCAAATACGTGAGCGTTTTCCAAATGCAGTGTATATATTTATAACTGTTCCATCATTTGATATGCTGGAGCAACGCATAAAACTACGTGGCTCTAGCAATGTAGACAATGTAGCACTTCGTATAAAAAATGCTCATGAAGAGCTTGAACATTTTTGCGAATATGATTATCTAGTTATTAATGATGATAAAGAGCGTGCTTTTAAAGATATGCTTGCAATTTATCAAGCAGAACACTTACGAACATATCTGTACGAGAAGTTTGCAGATTTTATGAAATTATAAGAGTATAAGAGTATATTATATAACAAGTAGTATTTGAAGGAGAAACATGTAGTATGTCATTTATGGATATTGAAAAAATTATCAACAAAGAAGAAATTGGAAGTAGGTTTAAGCTTGTACATCTTGCTGGACTTAGGGCAAAAGAATTAAACACGCCTACAGAAGACACTGTTGCTAGTAGTGCTAAATCTATCAAAAAAGTTACTTCAAAAGCATTGCAAGACCTTGCAGATGAAAAAATCGTTTTTGATGAGCTTGATGAAGAGATTGCTGAAGAAGTTTAATAAAATTTAACACTATAACTTAATAATTGATGATTATCGCATAGCGGACTTTAGAAGTCCGCTTTTTTTGTGCAAATAATTAAGAAATGAACATTACAAAATTACATAATAGCTACATATTCATAATTATGTAATGATTTGATAATTGAAAACATTAAATTTTATGGCATATGCAGAATTTTAAAACGATGTTAATTCTAGAGTGTTTGTAAAAAGGGAATGTGTGGTTATTGCTAAAATATTGAAAACAAAGGGTAAATTTTATAAAGTTTACGTGTAATTAAGTAAAGTTAATCTTAATTTAAAATCCACAAAATGTTATACTGAATTAATCTGAAATTAAAAAAAATAGTGATTTATTACTTTTTTATAAAAGAGAATAAACTTTAGTATTAATAACAAGATACAAACTTGGTGAAAAAAGGTCTCTTTGTTATAAAAATAAAATGGTTAGTTTTATCTTACCAATATAAGTTATTGATAAATTAACATTAAATTAATATAACACTGTTATAGTTAAAGTGTGAATTTTGATAGTTATCTATAAAACAAGCTTGACAATATATTCATATGTATGGTATAAAGTTATTGGCAAATTTTTTGCTAATAGCTTATTGCTATTATTAAACAATTAAACGTATGGAGGAAGTTTTTATGGGTATTAAAGATTTGACAAAATCTAAACTTACTCGCCGTACTTTTTTACAAGGTATGGCTGCTGTTGGTGCAGCTGCTACTGTTTCTGGTTGTAGCAGTGGAGAAGGCGAAACAGTATTTGTTACTGTTCCGGGTGAAACGGGTCCTGATTTATCTAACGCACAGATATACAACGCTGGTTGTATCCACAACTGTGGCGCTGGTGTTAGATGTGTATCTACTTTGCACGTTGTTGAAGGTAGAATAGTTCGTGTTACTTCTGATGAAAGCATTAATGACTTTGAAGGCAACTCTCGTGGTGGTATCTACGACCAAAAATTTAACGATACTAGGGCTTTAGCTTGTGCTAAAGGGCGTTCTTACAAATATAGAGTTTATAACTCTGGACGTGTTAGATACCCTCTAAAGCAAACTAAAAAGCGTGGTGATTTATCTGGCTTTATTGCAATCACTCCAGAACAAGCTATGAAAGAAATTATACAAAAGTATAGAGCTGTTCATGCTAAATGGGGTAGTGGAGCTATCAATAATATTTATGCTACAGCTGCTGGTTATGGTGGGACATATTCTGCTCCTGGTCCTATTGTTGGTGCTATTATGGCTACAGGTGGTGGTATGTCTTCTGCATCTGACTATTCTTATCACCAATTCCACCAAGCGTATCCTATCACTGGTCACCCTGGTTTAGGCTACCCATATACTCATGAGTATAACATTGCTTGGCACTTTAACAACATTGCTGAGGGTGGTACTGTTAAGAATATCGTTTCTTGGGGTTCTAACTCATTATCTACTAACAACTCTATCGCATTTGCTTATATTAAAGCTGTTGAAGATTTAAAAGCACGTAACTCAAGTGCTAAAGTTATCTTCATTGGGCCAGAGTTTACTGATGCTGGTGTATCTCTATATACTGATTGGTACCAATTACGTAACTATACTGATACTGCATTAGTTATGGGTATGTTATATCATATGATTGTTTCTACATTCAATGATGATGGTACTCCTAATACAGATGCTACTCCTAAATTAGACTTAGATTATATCGATACTATGGTTCACGGTTTCTTCGATTCGCCTGCTTATTATGTAGTTAAAGATATTCCTACTACATATGTTGCGGGAACGAATGTTGCTGTTACTGACGCAGAAGCAGCAGCTACTTCATCATTAATTGCTGGTACAATTAGTGCAACTTTACCTGCATCAGAGGTTACTAACTGGACAGCTGAGAGTGATGGCTTTTGGTATTATAATAAAGAAACACCAGCGGCTATAGGTGATGAAGATGCTTACAATGCTTTATCAGCAGCTGAGCAAGGTGAACAAACAGTTGTTACAACTAGATGGCAAAATAATGCAGATAATACATTATACGCATATACTCGTCCATTTGAAGTTATTGATTTTATTGAAGCAGTTCCAGCTGGTCAATCATTATCTGCATACGTAATGGGTAGTGATGATAGATTAACTCAAGTTAACTATGGCACAGGTAACTATACTGCTGCACAATTTACTTCAATTAATGGTGCTGATTTACCACGTAATGGCGCTATTTGTAATTATCCTACAGATGCTACTTCTGAATATTTATACAAACAAGATATGCTAACTCCAAAATCTCCTGCGTGGGCTGAGGCTATTACAGGTGTTCCTGCTGCAAAAATTGAAGAACTTGCAGAGTTATACTTAAATCCTGCTAACCACCCAATCTTTAGCGAGTGGGCAGGCGGTTGCCAAAAACAAGAAAACGGCGTTATCAACATATGGGCTATAGCTTCTATGTTATGCGTTACTAAGACTTTTGGTATGCCAGGTGAAGGCTTATTTAGCCCATGGGCATCTGACTTTAAACGTAATAGAGCTACTATTGGTGATATCAATGATTACTTAAACCAAGGCAATATGGGTGCTGTAGTGCCTGTTCCTTTAGGCTCATCATTAAGTGCTGAATTAGGCTTTGTTTCTTCTGCTAATAAAGTACCAGCAGTTTCTACTACATCTTGGTTTAACGGTATCAAAATGGCATTCCATGATAAATTAACTGCTGAAGGTTCTGGATATACAGGTTCTAGTCTACCTGCATGGGATAAAACTACTCGCTACGTTGGTGATGATGCATACGCTAAATCTATGATTAAGTACAAGTTTGACTCTAATGGTAACCATGAAGTGTATACTGATGCTGATGGTAATGAATATTATGACTACGAAGGTAGAGAAGAAGGCACTCCTCAGTATGCTGGTGTTCGTATGATGCTATCTGCTGGTGGTAACATATTTGTAAACCAACACATGAACTCTAACGACTTATCACAAATGTATGCTGCACTTCCATTATCAGATGCTGATGGCGAAAGTGATCCTGATAACTTATGTTTAGTTACTTTCGACCCATATATGAGCCCATCTGCAAGATTTTCTGATTACGTTATACCTGTAACTATGGCACTTGAGGCTGGCGACTGGTTAAATATCGGTGGCTTAGGTTCTTATGATGGTGAAGGTGCTACAAACTCTGGCTATGGCGATTATGAAGGCTGGTACACTGGTGCAGGTTTACACTATAGACCTCCTGTTTCTAAAGCTCCGGGCGAAAGCTATGATGCACACAGATGGACATATTTAGCATATAAAACACAATCAGAACTAGGTTCACCTACTGGTGCTACCGTTCCTGCTAATCCACATGGTAATTATGTTGGCACTAGTGGCGATTATGTGTCATACGAAGTGCATGCTGAAAAGCTAGTTGACGATGCTAGAAACGATAGTACTAGTAGATTTTCTGGCATGAGCCGTGGCGAAGTTTACGCTAAACAATATCGCCCACGTAAGAACGAAATTATCGCACCTGATTCACTTATTGCTGGAACATACAGCCCAGATAACGCTGGCCGTATCAGGCAAGCACTAGAAGGATATTTAGGTAGTTCAATGGACGCTCCATTCGTTTATACAAACAATTCTGATGTTGTTTCTGCTGGTTCAACTGATGCTTGGGCGTTAGATGCTACAATTACTCCGGGTAAAAACTGTTTCGTAGCTAGCAGCAACACTGGTTATTCTGCATTATACACTGGTTCTGCTGCTACTGTTGCTGGTGGCGTTGCTTCAAGACCTAACGTAACAGGTAAATTCCAAGTGTACAACCGTACTACTATTTGGGAATATGAAAACAGACTTACTAAATACCATGGCTGGCTACCTGCTGCTGAACGTGGCAACTCTAACCGTGATGCAGAAGGCGATGCAAGAGTTCACCCAGTTCCTATGTATTATGCATTCCAAGATAACTTCAAAGAAGCATACGATGGATTTACTGGTGGTGCTAATGCTGACTTCTTCACTGCTACTGGTGCTGATAAGCCATTAACTATGAGTACTACTCACGATAGATTTAGAGTTCACTCTACTCATAACGAAAACCCATTAATGCGTGAGCTTAACCACAGACAAGCTGGTACAGAAAAAGCTTCTACACATGCTGATGCAGTTAGCCAATTTAAGTATGGTAACGACTGGAATAGCTATTGCGTAGTTAACGAAACTGGACCACAAACTGGTATGATTAGCCAAGCTGTTCAATCATTGGGCGCTGTTACACAAGCTAAAGCTACTAGAAGTGCAAACGCTTCATGGCACGAAATCTGGATTAATACTGAAGATGCTGCTGCTCGTAGTATTGCTGATGGCGACTTAGTATTGGTTGAAAACCCTATTGGTAAAGTTCGTGTTGTTG
>CAYJIW010000017.1:21638-27768 GCA_964370335.1 uncultured Deferribacteraceae bacterium | reverse complement strand
TTTAAGCTATCAAGGCATAGTTCTTGAATATTATCTGGTGATGGTTTTAACAACACTTGGAATTGATAGTAATGTTGCAACCTGTTAGGGTTTTCGCCGTATCTGCCATCAGTAGGGCGACGGCTAGGCTCAACATATGCCACTTTCCATGGTTCTGGTCCTAAACACATCAAAAATGTAGCAGGGTTGAAAGTTCCTGCACCAACTTCTTGATCGTATGGTTGGTAAACTACACAACCTTGTTTAGCCCAAAAGCTTTGTAACTTCATTATTACATCTTGAAAATACATTTATATATACCTCAAATTATTATTTATTGCGTTTTGCATTAGCTCTAAGTGGTAGCGAGTGTAGCTTGATAAACCCTGTAGCATCGCTTTGGTCGTATGCGCCACCGTCATCATCCATAGATACAACAGCCATATCGTATAGCGAATATTTAGACTCTCTACCGATGCAAGTGACGTTACCTTTATATAACTCAACTTTTACGCTACCAGTAACGTATTCTTGCGATTTTTCAAGTAATGCAAGCAAACATTCCATCTCGGTACAATACCAGTATCCATTATATACTAATGTAGCAAACCTAGGCATTAATGTTTCTTTAAGGTTGATAACGCTACCATCAAGTGTTAAGCCTTCAATATCTCTATGTGCAGCCATTAGGATAGTTGCGCCCGGTGTTTCATAAACGCCACGAGATTTCATGCCAACGTATCTGCTTTCAACCATGTCTACACGTCCGATGCCGTGTTTATGCCCAAACTTGTTTAAAGCCTCTAGCATGTTTAATGGCGATAATACTCTACCGTTTAGCTTAACAGGGATACCTTTTTCAAATTCTATATCAATAATTTCTGCTTCGTCTGGAGCATCTTTCGGGCTAAGTGTATATTCAAACATATCAACAGGTGGTGTAGTTGCTGGGTCTTCTAATATACCAGCTTCAAAGCTGATATGCATAGCATTTTCGTCACTACTCCATGGTTTAGCTGCAGTAGCTTTAACAGGTATGTTGTGTTCCTTTGCATACTCCATAGCTTCTTGTCTGCCTTTGATAACGCTAAAAAATTCTTCATCACGCCATGGTGCAATAACCTTTAAATCAGGGGCAAGTGCCGCAGCAGTAAGCTCAAAACGTACTTGGTCGTTACCTTTGCCAGTAGCACCGTGTGCATAATACTTTGCACCAGTTTTTCTAGCAATATCAACAATGCCTTTTGCAATAATAGGGCGTGCAAGCGATGTGCCAAGATAGTAACGCCCTTCGTATAGTGCGTTAAACATGACTGATGTAAACACGAAATCTTTAACAAATTCTTCTTTTAAATCAGCAACATAAAACTCACTAGCGCCAGATTGCATAGCTTTTTCTTCAATAGCTTTCCAATCGCCACCTTGTCCAACATCTGCAACAAATGCAACAACATCAAACCCTTTTAATTCTAACCATTTTAAAATAACTGACGTATCTAAACCGCCAGAATAAGCAAGTACAACTTTTTCTTTTGCCATTTTCAATAATCCTCTCTATAAAATACTAAAATAATTTTTATAACATGCAATCTATCATGATTGCTTTTTGTGCATGTAGCCTATTTTCTGCTTCTTGAAATACAACAGAAGCTTTACTTTCGATAACTTCATCAGTAACTTCTTCGCCCCTATGCGCTGGTAGGCAATGCATAAAGATAGCGTCTTTATCTGCCATAGCCATAAGTTTATTATCAACAAGGTAGCCTTGAAAATCTTTCAAGCGTTTTTGTGTTTCTGCCTCTTGCCCCATGCTTGTCCATACATCAGTATATACAACGTGTGCGCCTTGTACAGCTTCTGTAGGTTTTGTAGTAAGTTCTAGCTTACAGCCATGTTTATCAGCAATTTTAACAGCGTTATCATATATATTTTTGTCAACTGTGTAATCAGTAGGGGACGCAATCGCGAGGTTTATACCAAGTTGTGCGCAACCGTTTAACCAAGAGTGCGCCATATTGTTACCATCACCAACGTATGCTACTTTCAAGCCTTTATATTCACCAAAAACTTCTTTCATGGTCATAATATCTGCCATAATTTGACATGGGTGATATTCGTCTGTAAGCCCGTTTATGATAGGTATGCTAGAGTATTGTGCAAGTTCTTCCACTCGCTCATGCCCGAAAGTACGTATCATAATAGCGTGAACATAGCCAGATAGCACACGTGCAGTATCTTTAATAGGCTCACCACGGCTAAGTTGTATGTCGCTAGAGCTTAAAAATAGTGGTGTCGCACCAAGCTCCGCAATGCCAACTTCAAAAGAAACACGTGTCCTAGTAGACGATTTTTCAAATATCATAGCAACGCTTTTACCTTCAAGCAACCTGTGCGGAATACCTTGGTTGCGTTCGGCTTTAAGTTTAATTGCGTTTGTAATAATATTATCTAGTTGCTCAGGCGTACGCCCAAGTAATGTAAGGAAATGCTTATCCATTATTTATTATCCAGTTTATTAATAACATCAACAAAGATTTTTGCACCTTCTTCAATCTCAGCATTTGTAGCGTTAAGTGCAGGGTACAATCTAATCATATTGTTTGCAGCAGGCAATATTAAAAGTCCAGCTTCAAGGCAGTTGTTAATAATATCGCTAGTGTTATGATTTGTAGCAACACCAATAAGTAAACCCTCGCCACGTGGCAAACATGATTTAGTATTGTTGCTAATGTATGATTTTAATAACTCGCCTTTTTTAACTACGTCGTCAAGAAAGCCATCTTTCGTCATCTCGTTAATAACAGCTATACCAGCAGCACACGCAAGTGGCGAACCACCAAAAGTTGTGCCGTGTGAGCCGTAACCCATATATTTGCAAGCCTTATCAGTAGCGACAATAGCACCCATAGGTAAACCGTTTGCAATACCTTTTGCAACTGTCATAATGTCAGGTGTGACGCCAAAATGCTCAAAAGCAAACATTTTGCCAGTTCTGCCATAGCCGGTTTGTACTTCATCAAATATAAGTAGGGCATCGTATTTGTCACAAAGATCCCTAACTTGTTTAATATATTCTTTTTCAGCAGGGAAAACGCCACCCTCGCCTTGATATAATTCAACAATAACACCAGCAACATCTGTAAACTTAAACGCACGCTCAAGTGCAATAATATCGTTTAAAGGCACATAGTCGACAAAATGTGCAACAGGCGTAAACCCATCATGAATTTTATGTTGGCCAGTAGCCGATAGTGTAGCATATGTTCTGCCGTGGAATGAGTTGTACATTGATACTATTTTGTACTTATCGCCAGAATACTTTTTGTTGCCATACTTACGTGCGATTTTAAGAGCGCCTTCATTAGCTTCCGCACCAGAGTTGCAAAAGAATACCTTGCCATCGAACGAGTGCTTTACAATTAAGTCTGCAAGTTCTTCTTGTAGTGGTATATTATATAAGTTAGATGTGTGTATAAGAGTTTGTGCTTGCTTTGCAATAGCATCACTAACAGCTTTGTTGCAATGCCCAAGGTTAGTAACAGAAATACCTGAGCCAAAATCGAGGTATTTTTTACCGTTTTCGTCCCATAAATAAGAGCCTTCGCCCTTAACAAAAGATATATCGTACCTAGCGTATGTGTTCATAACTGATGACATAGTTACACCTCCATGATTGATAAAATAGCACTATAACACGTATATATAATAAAATCAATTCCAAGATAACAATAAAATGAAAGAAAATTTATAATCAAAAATGCAAAATATACATGAATATTAATATAATAACAATGTTATAAAAGAGTTAATTATCGCTTGCAATTATATGATATATAATATATAACAGAGTTATATACGTGGAGGTATGTGATTATGACGAAAGTTAAATTTATGTTTGTTATGTTGGTATCAATCATGATGCTAACATTAAGTGCTTGTAGTGATGATAGTTCATCAAGTTCAGGTGGTGTTACAGAAGCTACAGGAATAGTTGTAAATCCATTATCAGTTGAAGTTAATGTTGGTTCAACACTAACTAATGCTTTTACTGTGCAGATTACGCCTAGTGGCGCTAGTCAAGATTTTACAGTTGTATCAAATAACACTTCTATTGTTACTGTTACTAAATCAGGCGATGAAGTTACACTTGTTGGCGAGGGGCGTGGTACAACAGCAATTACTATTACATCTACTGCTAAGCCTAGCTTAACTAAAGATGTTGCTGTTGAAGTTGTAACTCAAGGTGATGGCTATGTTATTGATAGCAACGGCGATTGGTCAATTAGCAACGCTAATGGTTTAATTGCATTTGGTAATGCTGTTAATACTATTGTTGATGGTAGCGCTACCGGTATTGGTCTAAACGCTAGTTTAACAGATAATATTACATTGACTGAAGTGTGGACATCAATGGGAAGTCTTGACAATCCATACGGTGGTACTTTTAACGGTAATGGCTTTATTATAGATGGCTTGCGGGTTACTGCTGCTAGCGGAACGAAAGTTGGCTTTTTTGGATATAATGAGGGTGAAATACTAAATGTTGGCTTTAACAATGCTAATGCTTCTAATACTGAAGGTAATTATGCTGCTGTTGTTGTTGGCACTAACTTTGGCAGAGTTGCAGGTGTATTTGTAACAAACTCAATAGTAGGTGTTCCGGGTGATAGTATTGGCGGCGGTATCGCTGGTAGTAACGAAGGCGATATTGAATTTTCATATGTTGATGGTATTCAATTTCATGGAAGTGGCGGCACTAGTGATTTTGGTGGTATAGTTGGCGAAATGATTGGCGGAGCAATGGTTAGCAATACATACGCTAATAATATTACTAACCCTCAAGGTGGAAGACTTAAAGGTATTTCAGGAATAGACAGTGCTAGTGTTACAGATGCTGACTACGCAAAAAACTTTTTTGTTAGCACAGCTTCAATTGATGGTAGACCATCATCTAATACAAATGCGACAAAACTTGCTAGTATTGCGTTATTGAATGATAATGTTACAACTACACCTACTAACGGATATATGTATGTAAAAGGCGACCCTTCTGATACAGAACTTCCTACATTAGCAATAGTTATGAACATAAACAATGTTGCTGATTTAAAAGCGTTCCGTGATGCTGTTAATAGTGGGCAAACAAACATAAGTGCAAATCTTATGGCTGATATTACACTTGATGCAAGCGATGAATGGACACCTATTGGAAATAGCGATAATATATTTACTGGTAAGTTTTTCGGTAATGAGTATGAAATTTCAAACATATACATCAACCAACCTACGCTAGATAATCAAGGTTTCTTTGGTTATGTAGGTGGTGGTGCTTCAATTACTGATTTAGGTATAGTTAATGCAAATATCACTGGCGATAACAATACTGGTGGCGTTGCAGGTTATATTGATGCTTTAGGAGCAGAGCAGGTACAATTATATAATGTGTACGTTAAGAGTTCTAATATAACTGGTGGTGCAACAACTACTGCAAGTAACGTAGGTGGAGTTGTTGGATATATGAATGATGTAAGATTAACAATAGTATATATTGAAAATTCAACTATTAGCGTTACTGCAACTGGTGCAAATATAGGTGGTATATATGGATATTCAACAGGCACTGTTAGCGTTAGAGGTACTTATTCAAATGCTATTACACTAAATGCTACACAAGATACTAACGCAGGCGGGATACTTGGTAGAGGTGCAGGGCCATTAGAAAGCTACGTAAACGCACTTACTATAAATAGTAATGGCGCTACAGGTAGCTACGGCGGAATTGCAGGGTATCGTGTGAGTGGTTCTACCGATCCTTTTACTTACTTTATTTCAACATCATCGTTACCATTAAATGGTACAGGAAGCAATAGAGGAACTAAGATTGCAAGTATCGCTGATATAGAGCTACTATTAACTGATGTTAATAGTAGATTAATATCATCTGCTCGTGCTGAACATATTTTTGAATATGTAGATGCAGATAATCCACCTGTGTTTATAGTTGCTATTACTTGATTGATAATCTGATTATATTTGGCTTGCTGGCTATTGTGTTAAATAGAAAGCAAGCCTTTTTTTTGTAATTAATGCGTAATTAGCTTGATAACTGTGTTGTTCCTCGGAAACTTCCTGTCACTTACCTTAATGTAAG
>CAYJIW010000017.1:13015-21538 GCA_964370335.1 uncultured Deferribacteraceae bacterium | reverse complement strand
CTCAGTCAGTTTTCTGCGGTACGCCTTATTCTCAAGCTAATTTCATCATTAATTAGTAGTTTGTGTAATTAACTTGATAACTGTGTTGTTCCTCGGAAACTTCCTGTCACTTACCTTAATGTAAGCTCAGTCAGTTTTCTGCGGTACGCCTTATTCTCAAGCTAATTTCATCATTAATTAATAGTTTGTGTAATTAACTCGATAACTGTGTTGTTCCTCGGAAACTTCCTGTCACTTACCCATCTATCTAAACTCACTTAAATTATATATGATAAAAATTTACAACCCTTGAATGTTTGGTATATATGTGCTATCATTAATAATATTGTCATTGGAGGCATAAAAATATGAAAAAGATAGCTGTTTTAACGAGTGGTGGCGACAGTCCCGGCATGAATGCCGCTATTAGATCAGTTGTGCGTTCTGCTATCAATAATAATATTAATGTGTATGGTATCATGTGTGGCTATAAAGGCATGATAGAAAACGATATTGTAGAATTACATCATAGCGATGTATCTAACATTATCTCAAAAGGCGGAACAATGTTGCAAAGTGCAAGAAGCCTATCTTTTAAAACACAAGAGGGTCAAACGCAAGCAATAGAAAACTTAAAAAAACATGGTATAGAAGGAATTGTTGTTATCGGTGGTGATGGCTCTCTTACAGGTGCTAAAGCGTTAAGCGACCAATGCGATATTAAAAATATTGGGATACCAGCATCTATTGATAATGATTTATCAGGTACAGATATGTCATTAGGTGTTGATAGTGCGTTAACAGTTATTGTAAATAGTATTGATATGATTAATAATACTGCAACATCACACAACAGAACATTTATTGTTGAGGTTATGGGTAGGCAGTCTGGTTACTTAGCACTTGCATCTGCAATCGCTACAGGCTCTGATGCTGTCATTATCCCAGAGTTTGACCCTGATATTGATGGTATTGTTACGCAATTTAAAAAACGCCATGCAGAAAGAAAAACAAGAAATATATTAATACTAGCAGAAGGCGCTGGTGAAGCACATACAGTCGCAAAACAGTTTGAAGCAACAGGGCTTGAACCACGTGTCACTGTGCTAGGGCATATACAAAGGGGCGGTACACCAACATCATTTGATAGGTTGCTTGGCTCTCGCATGGGTAAAGCAGCTGTCGATGCATTAATTGCAAATAAGTCTGGCGTTATGGTAGGACTTCAAGGAAACGATTTAAAACTTGTTCCATACGAAGAGGTACTTCATAAAAAGAATAAGGTAAACAAAGAAGACATAGAACTATTTGATATTATTGCATAATTTAGGTATAAAATGGAAATAATTATAAATTTAATCCGTCATGGAATGACAAAATCAAACAAAGAAGGGCGCTTTGTTGGCTCTATAGATGAACCACTTATTGACGAGGGTAGACAACTTATCAAAAGTAAATGGAGCGGTAAAGCCCCAATCATAGAAAAGCTATACTCTAGCCCTATGAAACGTAGTACAGAAACGGCAAGCATAATATATCCTGATTGTGAACAACAAATTATTAATGATTTGCGTGAGTGTGATTTTGGCAAATTTGAAGGCAAAGTATATGAAGAATTAATAGAAATGCCAGAATATCGTAGCTTTCGTCGCTCTAAAGGGTTTGGAGATTTGCCAGATGGCGAGCGTAATGTCGATTTTAGAAAACGAACAATAAACGCATTTTATTCAATTATTGATGACTTGAAAAATAATAACATAAATAATGCAACTATCGTTTGTCATGGTGGCGTTATTATGTCTATTATGAGTACAATTTTTCCCACAGATGAAGGTTTTTATGCGTACCACGCCACTAACGGTGGTGGATATAAACTTGCATATGATGTATCTAGTCAAGAGTATTCAATAGTTACGGAGTTATAAAGTATTATGTACACAAGCATTTTTATATTATGTGGCTATATAGTGGAAGTAGTTATTGGTAAATTGTCATTTATTCCGCAAGCTACTGATTTGATTGATAAGTTGATTATCTTTATCAAAAAACAAACAAACGAGATATTCAAAACAACGACAAAAGGCGAGTTTGTAGCAGCATTAGTTACGCTTGTTATTATTGCTTCTATTTCATATTTTGTTTCTTTCATTATTATTAGGATTTCACAAAATATTCACATATCGTTATGGATAATTGTAAATATTTATCTTGTATATCAATTAGTTGATATAAAATCGTTAAAATATAACGTCATGGATATATACTACCACTTATCTAGTAACAATATAGAATTAGCACGTAAAAGTTTAAATAATTTATCAATAGAGAATATTGAACAACTAGACGAAATAAGTATAAAGAAAATCTGTGTCGAAAAAGCGCTTAGTAAAACTGTTACAGATATTATTGCTCCAATGTTTTTTATTATGTTGGGCGGTATTCCATTGGGTTTTGCATATAAGGCTATCACTAATGTTAATGTTATTGACACAAAGCATAATAATAGAGAAAATAGTTTTGATAACTATAGCTACAAGTTAAATACGGTTATAAACTTTATACCAAAATATACAGCGAAAATATTATATGTATTAGCATCTTATATTAATAGTATTGAGTATAAAAGCATACAAAAACAACAACTAGAAAATGAAGATGTGAAAAATTATGCAACGTTATTATCTTCTGTGGCGTTTTTAAGTGCTATATTGATGGCTGTATTTGCGTTGGTGCTTCACGGCGTTAATATGCAATAAATAATATTAATGCTTGCAGTAATTATAATATGGTATTAGTATTGTTTATTAATAATAATTTCAATACTGCGGGTATATATGAACACATCTGAAATATTAGATATATATAAAGCTATAGACGTAATATGTGAATGGACGAAACCATCGTTTAAAGAGTTTGTTACACTTATGGACGCTATGGGTAGATATTCGGCTGATGATATTTTTTCCCCAGCAAACTATCCAGAGTGGAAGCGTTCACGTATGGACGGTTACGCTTGTAACGCTAGCATATCTGATTTTTCTAAACCTTTCAAAATATGTGGTGATATTTCTGCTGCTGAAACATTTACAACACAGTTAAATGCGAACGAATGCATACGTATTGCTACAGGTGCAAAAATCCCTGAATTTGTTGATACTGTTATTAAAGTTGAAGATAGTAATGAACTAATTGATAGCAATATGGTTTACCTAAATGACTATAACGATAATAGCTTTATAGACCCGATAGGTGCAGATATTAGTATCGGTGAGTTGCTAGTTGGGGCAAATAATATTGTTGACCATAGGCATATAGAGCGCTTAGCAACGCTACGTATAAATTCCATATATGTTAAAGGGTTGCCACGTGTTGGTATATTATCTACAGGTTCTGAAATAACTGAGCTGTTTACAACAGGCACTCACGTTGTAAATAGTAACTATTATGCGCTATCGTCTTTATTATCAAGGTATGGTGTGCCGCATGCAAGTCTTGGCATATGCGAAGATGAAAAGGAACAGCTGAAACAAACAATACTTAGTGGTGTTGACAATTTTGATGCTTTTATATCTTGTGGTGGCACAGCATTAAGCAGATACGATTTGATGGATACTGTCATTAGAGAGCTTGGTGGCACAATATTAATAGATGGTTTAAGCTCTAGCCCGGGCAAGACATTTAGGTTTGGTATAATAAACAATAAGCCGTTTTTTATATTGCCCGGTACGCCAGCAGCTGCAATTACTTGTGCAGAACTGTTTGTTATTAGCTGGCTTAATTCAAACTTTAACAAAAAGTTTGACGTTGTGAAAACGAAAGCAAATTTTGATATAAACAAGCGTAAAGGGTTTTATCGCCTAGAAACTTGCTATACAGCGATTATAGGTGATGAAATGCAATCGTTTAAGCGTACGCAAAAAGTGCCATCTACTAATTGTTTTAGAAGTATTATGGTTATACCGCCAGATGTTGAAAATGTTGAAAGTGGTAACGCTTTTGATACATACTTATTGTATTATATATAATTAAATATTTTATGTTGATATTATTTTATTATTTTTGTATAAATTAAAAGGATTTAACAATATAAATGTGTTGAAAATATGATTTTTTTTTGATATAGTTAGGGTTTAGAGGTGTATAGATATGGTTATTAATCAATTTTATGGAATGTTGTCTACAGATGTTGCAATAGATTTAGGCACGGCAAATACATTAGTTTACATACGTGGGAAGGGTGTGGTTTCTAGCGAGCCATCAGTTGTTGCGATAAACAGAGACACGAAAGAAATATTAGCAATCGGCCAAGAGGCTAAAATAATGTTAGGGCGTACGCCAGCAAATATTATTGCTGTTCGTCCTATGAAAGATGGTGTCATTGCCGATTATGATACTACAGAAAAAATGCTTAGGTACTTTATTAATAAAATACATGCAAAGCGTTCGATTTTTAAACCACGCATGGTTATTTGTATCCCATCAGGCGTTACGCAAGTTGAAAAGCGTGCAGTTAAAGATTCTGCAATACAAGCAGGCGCTAGGGAAGTTTTCCTTGTTGAAGAGCCTATGGCAGCAGCTATCGGTGCGGGGCTACCTATTCAAGAACCTTCTGGCAACATGGTTGTCGATATTGGTGGTGGCACTACGGAAGTTGCAATCATTTCTCTATCAGGTGTTGTTTATACTAACTCTGTTAGGGTTGGTGGCGACGAAATGGACGAATGTATTGTTGCGTATATCAAACGTCAATATAACTTATTAATTGGTACTGCTACTGCGGAAGATTTAAAAATAAAGTTAGGATCAGCGTTCCCGCTAGATAGCGAAATCAAAACTGAAATTAAGGGTAGAGATTTAGTTACTGGCATACCAAAAACTATTGAAATTACAGATGCAGAAGTGCGTGAAGCACTACGTGAATCTATTAATAAAATTGTTGATGCTGTTCGTATCGCATTAGAAAAAACTCCACCAGAATTATCGGCTGATATAGTTGATAGAGGTATTGTTTTAACTGGCGGTGGCGCATTACTTAAAAATCTTGATAAGCGTTTATCGCACGAGACGGGTTTGCCAATTATCGTTTGCGATGATCCACTTAAAGCAGTTGTACTTGGCACTGGTAAAGTGCTTGACGATATGGAATTACTGAAGAAGGTTGCAGTTGATTAATGTTTAACATAAAACGTATTGCTGCGGTTTTATTTGTAATTTTAGTTTTTATAGTTATACAAGCTAGAAATAAGTCTGCATCAGAACCTATAAAAGGTATCTTAGGTGATATTCTTAATCCATGTATTGCATTAGTTGATGGTATTACATCAGGCTTTAGTAATACATGGAATTCTTATTTATACCTTGTTGATGTTGAAAAGCAAAATAAAGATTATAAAGCTAAAATTGATAACTTAATGCTTGAAAACGCACTGTTACAAGAAAAAATTAGCCAAACTGAAAGATTGCAAGGGTTGTTACGATTTAACGACGCTTACGATTTTGATAGCATTACATCAAATGTTATTGGTGCTAGTGATGGCTATATGAAAACTATTGTAATTGATAGGGGCAAGAACGACGGTGTAATGGCAAATGATCCAGTTATCGGTTTTAACGGATTAATTGGCAAGGTTACACGCGTTCATAGCAACTCTGCCGATGTAGATGTATTGCTTAACCTTGCATCAAACGTTAGTGTTACAAATAGCAGGACACGTGCGGTCGGCATATTACGTGGCGATGGTCGTGGCAGGCTTTATGTTGAATATTATGATAGGCTTGACAATGTCGCAGTTGGCGACAATTTTGTTACATCTGGGCTGGGTAGGCTATATCCAAAAGGAATACCAATAGGCACAGTTTCAGAAGTTTTTAAGACAGAAACAGGTCTATTCAAGCAAGTATTTATTTAACAAAACGAGGATTTTTACAAACTTGTGATCGTTTTCGTTATTAAGATCTTTATAAAGTGATTATTTTAGAATAATTATTATTCTATCCCTTTGGCATATAGTTAGCTTTACATCGTTCCAATTTATTAGCAATGTTAATTTTGTTATCGTGTTATTTTTATTATACGCACGTAAGATAAATTCTAACAATTTTTTGTGGTATTCGCTTATTTTTGGTCTATTTTACGATTATAAAATAGATGCGATACTTGGCATATCTGTGCTAATATTTTCTGGGCTATCGCTTGCCAAAATAATTATTGATGAATTTTTTAACTGGCGAGAATGGCAAACACATATTACTGCAAGCTTTTTTCTAATCATCGCTTTCCATGTTTATAATGCTTTATATTTCGGATATGAGTTATTTGGCTCATTTTACTTTATATGGCGAGATGTTTTTATAGATTTTAGCGTATATCTTGTTATCTCTATATTTGTGGGGTTGTATAGTGCTGTTTCCAAAGCTAAAAGATGATGTATTAAATTATTATAAATCAAGAATGTTCTGGGCTGTATTAATATTAGTCTTATTTTTTACAGCAATATTTTTCAGACTTTTCTATCTTCAAGTTATACAATACGACTATTTTGCAGAGCTATCCGACTCTAACAGGATGCGTATTGTCGATATTATTGCGGATAGAGGACTTATACTAGATAGAAACGAGAATATTCTTGTTAGAAATACGCCTGCTTACGAACTACGTATTATTAAGGAAGATACTAAAAATCTTGATAAACTCTTAGAAGAAATTAATAAAATCGTATCTTTTGATATTGCCCAAGCAAAAACTAAAATTAGAAAATCATTTTTGTATGAACCTACAGTTATCCTTCGTGGGCTTACGTTTGAAGAAATTGCATTTTTTCTAGAACATTCTGGCGATTATGCTGGTGTCGAGGTAGACTTGCAATCTGTTAGGAGCTATCATGATGGCCATTCGCTTAGCCATGTTTTAGGCTATATGGGCGAAACGACAGAAGAAGATGTCGATACAGGAAAATATAAAAACAATAGATTAATTGGTAAAAGCGGAATAGAGAAGCATTACGACGATGTTTTGCGTGGCACAGAAGGTGCTAGACAAGTCGAGGTTGATACATTAGGTCAAGTGCATGAAATACTTAACGAAAAGCCAGCAGTAGCAGGCAATAGTATTATGCTAACCATTGATTATGAACTACAAAAATATTTATCAGATAACTTATCAGGTAAGCGTGCAGCTGTATCAGTATTAGACCTTACAGATAACTCAGTATTAGCGATGTTTTCTGCACCTACATACGATTTGAACGCATTTACACCATTTGTATCTGATGATGATTGGCATTCGTTAGTATCCAACCCAGAAAAACCACTTTTAAATAGAAATATTGAAGGATTTTATCCGCCGGGTTCTGTTTATAAACTATTAATGGCTTATGCTGGGCTAAAGGAAGAAGTCATTACTGAAGATACTGTTTTTAAATGTCTAGGCTCGTTTAGATTAAATAGAGAATTTTCGTATAACTGTTGGCGACGTAGTGGGCATGGCGATATGTCACTTGTGTATGCGCTTGCAGAGTCTTGCGATGTTTATTTTTATAACTTAGGACTATTGTTAGAAATTGATTTGATTGAAAAATATTCAAAGCTGTTTGGGCTAGGGGTGTTAACTGGTGTCGATTTACCTAACGAAAAACCAGCGTTTTTTCCATCTAGTGAGTGGAAGAAAAAGAGGCTGAACGAACCTTGGTATCCGGGCGAAACAGTTATTACGTCTATTGGGCAAGGCTATATTACATCTACACCATTGCAAATTGCTGTTATGGTATCTGGTTTGTTAAATGGTGGTAAGATTTTTGCACCGCGCATAGTTGATAAATCTATTGACGTTAACGGTAATGTAGTAGAAGATTACCAATCAGAACTGTTACGTGAAATTGAAGTTCCAGAAGATATAAGAACGCAAATACTTGATGGTATGATAATGGCAGTATATTACCATAGAGGTACTGCAAGAAGCGCTGCGTGGAATAGAACTCTTGTTGGTGGTAAAACAGGAACTGCGCAAGTTGTTAGTTTAAAGCATACCGAAGACATGGAAGATGAAGAAATACCAGAACTTTGGCGTGACCACGCATGGTTTACTGCTGTATATCCTGCAGATAATCCAAGGTATGTTTTATCTGTACTGGTAGAAAATGGCGGTAGTGGCGGTAACGCTGCACGTGTTGGTAACGGTTTAATTAATAAAATGTTAGAGCTTGGCTATGTTGAATAAAATAAAATCATATATAGTTGGAACAGATTATTCGATACTGTTTTTTGCGACAATGCTATCAATTATTGGCATTTTTGCAATATATAGTGCTGGCTTTGACCCGACAACATCGTCTGTACAGACTTATTACCTTAGGCAAATGACATGGTTTGGCGTAGGTATAGTTACATTTTTTATTGTATCATTTATCAGTTATAGGCAATTTGTTCGCTTTACAATTGTTTTATATATATTAGGCTTAATTATGCTTGGTTTAGTAATAATTTCTGGACAAGGCACTGGCGCACAGCGTTGGATATATATTGGCCCTGTTAGCATACAACCATCAC
>CAYJIW010000017.1:0-13005 GCA_964370335.1 uncultured Deferribacteraceae bacterium | reverse complement strand
TATTCAAATTCGTTTGGGTAGTCGTGTTGGCATGGTTGTTTATGGATTTTTCAACTAAAAAAATGGGCTTGTTTAAGATACTTAAAAAAGCTTTATTTTTGATTGCACCATTTATATTAGTGTATTTACAACCTGATTTAGGTACTGCACTCACATTTATTGTCGTTTTTGGCATGGTGGTTTTATACCTAGGCATAACGAAAGCGACATTAGTTTTATTAGTAGTATCAATATCTTTAGCAGCACCAGTCATGTGGAACTTTATGCATGATTACCAAAAGAAACGTGTAATAACTTTCTTAAACCCTGAAAGTGACCCTTTTGGCTCGGGCTACCATATTATTCAATCAAAAATTGGTATCGGATCTGGCGGTTTAACAGGTAAGGGCTATATGGAAGGTACTCAATCACATTTAAAATTCATACCAGAACGCCATACAGACTTTATTTTCTCTGTAGTAAATGAAGAATTTGGACTGTTAGGTGGCACAGTCATTATTGCATTGTTTGCGTTGTTGTTATCAAGGATACTTATTATTGGTATCAACCAAAAAGAACCATCTGGCAAAATATTGTGTATTGCGATAACTGGATTTTTATTTTTTCAATTTGTAGTCAATAGTTATATGGTTGTTGGTATGATGCCAGTTGTTGGTATCCCTATGCCATTTGTTAGCTATGGTGGCTCGTCCATAATCTCATTTTTTGCAATGTTGGGGCTTGTTAATTCAGTCCATTTGAAACGCTTTAGTGATAACGCTTAATAATTCGGTGAATAATGTTTAATAAAGAGCTTTTAAATATCTCGAAACCAGCTAGATATATCGGTGGAGAGATGAACGCAGTTATAAAAGATAACGCTCAAGAACTACTTAGTTTTTGTCTAATTTTTCCAGATACTTATGAAATAGGTTCAAGCCATGTTGGCTACCGATTGTTGTATGAACTCGTTAATAAATCTGACAAGATATATTGTAGACGATTTTTTGCACCATGGGTAGACGCTGTTGAAACATTAGGTAGTAAAGCATTTGTTAGCCTAGAAGATAAAAAGCCACTAAAGCAGTTTGATGTGTTAGGCTTTTCACTTCACTATGAAATGTCATATACTACAACATTAGCTATTATGAAGCATGCTGGAATAACCTTACGTAGCGCAGATAGGGCAGACGATGAACCGATAATAATTGCTGGTGGTTCGTGTACATACAATCCAAGTATATTATCGCCGTTTATTGATGCATTTTATATTGGCGAAGGCGATGAAGGTTTACGTAACTTATTAGAAGATATACATAATTTAAAAAACGCTGGCATGTCAAAGCATGATATACTACAACACATTAACGATAACTATCCATTTATGTTTGTTCCAAGAATTGATAGTGAAAAAGTTGTTTTGCGTGATATGTTTAACGGATTTGCTGATAGCGCTGGCTGTGCTAGTCCAGTAGTTCCATTAGTGCCAGCAATACAAGATAGAGTTGCGGTAGAAATAGCAAGAGGTTGCACATCTGGCTGTAGATTTTGTCAAGCAGGCATGATATATCGCCCTGTACGTGAGCGTAGTGTGGAATTGATTGCAAACGATGTAATGAACCAAATTGGAGCAACAGGGCATGAAGAAGTTTCGCTACTGTCGTTATCTACTGGCGATTACTCAATGATAGAGCCATTAATATACACACTAAATGAAAAGTTAGCACACTCTAAAGTTTCCTTATCCACACCATCGTTACGTGCAGATAGCGTTACAGATGAACTATTTGCAGAAATATCCAAAGTACGTAAATCTGGCTTCACAATTGCACCAGAAGCAGGTAGCGAACGTATGCGCAAGGTTATAAATAAAAACTTAACTGAAGATGATATTATTAAAGCAGTTTTGTTAGCTGTTAATAATGATTATAATGCAGTAAAGCTATACTTTATGATAGGTTTACCTTTCGAGACAGATGAAGATATTGTTGGCATTGCAGAGCTTGCATCACGCATAAAATGGGAAGCAAGAAAAATCAAAAAATCGTTTGAAGTATCTGTTTCAGTATCTCACTTTGTACCAAAACCGCATACACCGTTCGAGAAATTTGGACAAGTAAATAAACTTGAGCTTGAGCGTAGAATGTATATGCTAAAAGAAGAATTAAAAAAGCGTAAACTTAAATGTAAGTTCCATGATACACGTATGAGTACAGTTGAAGCTGTGCTATCACGTGGCAGTAAAGATATTTCAGAAATTATTGAAGACGCAGTCGTTAATAAAGGGTTTTATTTAGATGCGTGGGGCGAGTTTTTTGATTATAGAAACTGGGAAGCACTATTTAGCGAACACGGGTGCGAAATTACAGATTTTGCATCAAAGAGTTATGAAAAAGGCGAAAAAACACCGTGGCATAATATATCAGTAGGGCTTACAAACGAGTTTTTTGAAAAAGAATTATCGCTAGCAGAACAAGAAATTTCTACACCAGATTGTAGGTATGATGCTTGTTCTGTATGCGGAGTTTGCGACTTTAAATCTGTTAAAACTCAAAAAGCGATTGAACATGAGTATCAAAAATCGCTTGATATAGAAGCGGAAAAACCTATATATAAAAAATATGAATTTACTTATGTAAAGACAGATAACGCACGTTTTTTATCAGCTTTAGAGCTAGGCAGGGTCTTTATACATAGTTTGCGTGTAGCAGGTATTAAATTTAAGTATTCTGAAGGGTTTAACCCACATCCAAAAATTGTGCTACATATGCCACTATCTGTTGGTATTAAAGGCGAAAACGAAAAAGTAGCTATCGAATGTGAAACAATTAACCAAGATGATACTGTATCAAAACTAAATGAAGTATTACCTAGGGGCTTAAATATTAAATCTGTAGAAGAAGTTGATAGTATAAAATCTAGCGATGTAATATCTGATTATTGCCTAAGCGATGAGTTGTTATCTATATTTGATAATGCTTATAAATCTGGCGATGCATACTATGAAAGGACATCTAAAAAAGGAGTTTTGAAAAAAATTCAGATTGAAGAATACCTCATGGGATACGAGCAAGGTATTATTTCACTAAAAGCTACACCATCTGGTGGATTTAACTTAAACGAGCTATTTAAAAGGTTGAATGTACCTATTGAAGATATTGATATAACAAGGCTAAGCGTTACAAAGGTTTAACAATGAGTGACGTTAAAAGCTTTTTTGAAACACTTTATAGTATTTATAATAAGCGTGAATATGTTGTTACAGATCCTATAAAATATGTGTATGAGCTTAGTGGTAATAAAGAATTTATTGCTTTTACAGCTGCATGTTTTGCATATGGAAATGTTAAAGCTATACAAAAGTTTCTTAGCCAGTATTTTGAATACGCTGGCACTAATCCGTTAGAATTAAATTGTGAAGTTAATAACCAGTTGTATTATAGGTTTCAAAAAGCTGATGATATTGCAGAATACTCACGGTTGATGAAAGCTATATATAATAACCATGGTAGCTTGGAACAGTTTTTTGTCGATTGTGGAGTAACGTCTATATACGATTGTGATAAAGCAATACGCAAAATACATGAATTATCTACTAAAACACACGGTATTAAATTCTTAATGCCTATACCAAAGCAATCAGCATCTAAAAGGCTGTATATGTTTTTACGTTGGATGATACGTAAAGATAATATTGATTTAGGGTTATGGGATATAATTGATAAATCAGAATTGTATATGCCAGCAGATACGCACATATTACGCATGGCAACAAACTTAGGCATAATATCAGAAAATAGTAAAGGTAAGAAAGCAGTAGATGAAGTGACAAAATACTTTAGGGAATTAAATAATGATGACCCAGCGAAGTATGATTTTGCTTTATCTAGGCTAGGGATAGCGTTTAGTTGCCAATATTCATATACAGTTATGTGCAACACGTGTAATTATTATACAAGTTGTGTTTTTTGTGCTGAAAAGCATTAAGTTATTGTTACACATATTATTAATATAATATATAATTTAATTTGTGAAGAAAATGTGAAAATAGCGTAACTCTTTTGTTGACAAAGAAACTAATTAGGAGTAAATTTGTCATATTGATATTGGAGGAAAATAATGGCTATTACATTTAATAATGACAATTTTGAAGCAGAAGCTTTAGCTGGCGACAAGCCAGTATTAGTAGATTTTTGGGCAGTATGGTGTGCACCATGTAAGATGTTAACACCAACAATAGAAGAACTTGCAAACGATTTTGACGGCAAAGCAAAAGTTGGTAAATTAAACGTAGACGAAAACCAAGATGTAGCTAGCAAATACGGTGTTATGAGCATACCTACAGTTATGATTTTCAAAGGTGGCAAGGTTGTTGAGCAATTCGTTGGCGTACAACCTAAAGGCGCTTATGTTGAAGCATTAAACAAATATTTATAATAAAAATAAATTAGTATAATCGTTAATATACTAACTATTTAAAATTTTACAATCCCCTATATTTTTAGTATAGGGGATTTTTTTTAAACATTTTTCTAAACAAGTAGTTGACTGAATAGTAAAAGTTTAGAGTACATAAACTTTATCTTACGAATTGATGAAGGAATTTGCTCTAAGACGAGGCGTACCGCAGAATTTATGAGGAGTGTACACCAAGGTATAGGGCGATTAAATACGAGGAACAACAACGCATAAAGCAAAAAGGCACATTAGTACTGGATTAGTACGGCTCTGACAGGGGCCCCATCCCCCCCTCCATATTTTATAGGAAACGCCGACAAAATATATTCGCCATCGGCTACTTCATCAAGTGTGACGCTTTCAACAATGGCAACCTTAGCACCTAGAATTATGTTATGTATTTCAACTTCATTATCAAGTGGCGCAACGCTCCAAGAGTCAGTAACAACAGTTTTTATACCACATTCTACAAGATATTTTGCAGCTTCTGGTAGCAAGAAGCTTTCACCACCGCTACGTAGAACAATTTTTTCTATACCTTCTACTTTGCCAACTAAATCTTCTTTAGTTATCATAGTTTTACTAGGCACAGTAACTACACGGCACTCGCCATAGTAGTATGATAAATCCATATTATCAATAGTGACATCGCTACTAACTACAAAGTGGCAAAAAGCATCAGCATGTGTACCAACGTGGCTTGCACTTGTAATTAAACTTGCAGTAAAGTCAGCTCCAGCATGTAAATCGCAAAGTAACTCAATAGTAGGTGTAGGAGTGCCCGGATAGAGTGGTGCTTCTTGATGGATACGTGAAATGTCGTAAATTTTCATATTATACCTCGTATTATTATAAGTTATATATAGTGCTTGTTTGTTTCTATTTTGTGTAGTTTTTATGTTCTGTAAATGTAAAATATTTATAGAACAGCTTTATAAATATCTTATAGTCAAATAGTTTTTAGTGTTGCTTGTTGATGATAGTACGGGGTTTATTTTTTTGCACAAATATAACCTTTATGTTAAATATAGTAATAACATAATAATTACGTAGTGGCTTAATATAGGTAGTAATGAAACATTGTTACTTGATAAATGCGAAATAATCAAGCACAAGCCACTAAACAAAAAGGCAGTAACAAAATTAAGATTCTAAAAGAGACTCTTTAATTTCTTTACCAGGCTTAAAGTATGGTACGCGTTTTTCAGGTACGTTAACTTTTGCTCCAGTTTTTGGGTTTCTGCCAACTTTTGCATTGATTTTGCGAACTTTGAAACTGCCGAAACCACGAATTTCAACTTTTTCGCCATTTTTCAATGCTTCCCTGACTGATAAAAACACAGAGTTAATGATGTACTCAATTTGTTTTTTAGTCATACTTGGGTAATTTGAAGCAATTTGCTCAATTAATTCAGATTTAGTCATAAATTCCCCCCAATGTGCTTTACTTTTTCCAAGTTATTAATTATAACTGAGAGTGAAGCAAAAGTAAAGAGTTTAGGTTGATATAAATGCATAATTTTATTTTTAATGTGTTGAGGTCTAGTCTTGGTATCATGTTTAGCCGTGTTTTTGGCTTGCTTAGAGATATCGTTATTGCTACAGTTTATGGGGCTTCAGGGCTTACAGACATGTTTTTTGTAGCGTTCGCTATACCAAATTTGTTTAGGCAATTTTTTGTTGAAGGCGCTATGACATCTGCCTTTATGCCATTTTTGGCAGAAAAGTTTAAAACTGGTGGCAAACAGGCGCAAAACGCTTATATTACTCAACTAATTCTTATCCAGTCGTTTTTTGTCTTTATTATTTGTGTTCTTATCATGATATTTGCATCGTATGTATTAAAAGTTTTTCTTCCCGGTTATTCAGGCGATAGCGCTTTATTTGAGCTTGGCGTTTCAATGTTGCGTATCGTTATGCCATTTCTATTATTTATAACAATATGTGGTATGCTTTCGGGTTACATTAATAGTTATGGTGGTTTCTTTATCACTTATGCATCTAGTGCTATTTTCAATATTGCAATGATTGCTGGTGCTTGGTTTGGCTATATGAATACAGCTAATATCAAATACCTTGCATATGGTGCAGTTGCTGGTGGTGCGATACAACTATTATTAATTTACGTTGCATCATATATTTATGGTTATCGTCCGTCTATTTCATTAAAGATACAAGAATCAGTTAAAAAAACATATATGTTGTTAGTACCATCAGTTGCTGGCGTGGGCGTTAGTCAACTTAACTTTCTAATTGGTAGGATATTAGCATCGTATCTAGCACAAGGTAGTATATCATTTTTATTTTATGCTAATAGGCTTTTCCAGTTTCCATTAGGTGTATTTTCTGTTGCTATTGGTAGCGTTTCGCTTGCTAGTTTGTCGCACGCACGTGCAAATGAAGATTTAGAACTACGCAATTCACTAATAACTAAAGCATTATTATCTATCTGGACTATAATTTTGCCAGCTACTATTGGGTTAGTTGGCTTATCATACGAAATTGTATCATTAATTTATGAACGTGACGCTTTTACTAGGTTAGATGCAATCAATACTGCTTCTGCACTTACTATGTATTCGTTAGGATTAATATTTTTCTCGTTAGTTAATGTGTTGACACGTGTTTTCCATGCAGACAAAAATACAAAAACTCCGGTATTGTGTGCATTTTATGGATTTATAGTAAATTTAGTATTAAATTTATTGCTGATGAATGTATTAGGTCATATAGGTATAGCGCTTGCATCATCAATAGCTGCAGGGGTTAACGCCTTATTGCTATATGTCTATTTGAAAGATTACAAGTTCCCATTTTCTGATAATATGCACTTGATAATCAAGATAATCTTTGCTAGCATAGGTATGTTGATTGCAATGCTTTATATGAAGCATACTGATGTACATGTACTAATTAACATATTAGTTTGTATTGTGGTATATTTTATTATGTTGCTTTTATTTAAAATCAATATAATTAGGATATTGCGATGAAAGCCTGTGTGCAAAGGGTTACAGAGGCATCAGTTACAGTTGATGGCACAATTGTATCATCGGTTGGTAAAGGGTTGCTAGTATTGCTAGGAATAGAAAAGGGCGATAGCGACAAACATATTAGCTGGATGGTAAATAAGGTTGCAAATTTACGTATTTTTGCTGATAACGATGGAAAGATGATGCTTTCTGTTAAAGATATAGACGGGCAAGTGCTTGTTATTAGCCAGTTTACCCTTGCTGGCGATTGTAGAAAGGGTAGTCGTCCTAGTTTTACAAATGCAGAAGATCCAACTGTTGCAGAGCCTATGTATGAAAGTTTTATTCATGAACTAGGTGACACATTATCAAATGATAGCGTTTTTGGTGGAGTTTTTGGCGCAGATATGAAAGTATCGCTTGTTAACGATGGTCCAGTTACAATAATTATAGAAAAAAATTAAAATTATGAGGTTAATATGCAATTAGATGTTATGATAGTTACACCATTAAATGAGAATTGTTACTTGTTACACGATGGTAACGAAGGTGTTATGTTTGATCCGGGCGGCGACTTTAATCTTATTAAAGAATACCTTGATGAAACAGGTATTAAAGTTAAACTTATTTTAAACACTCATGGTCATTTTGATCATATTGGTGCAGTTACAGAACTAAAAGAGTTTAGTGGTGCAGAATTTTGGATGCACGAAGATGATATGGAGCTTTTACCACAAGGTGCAGCAAGCGCAGTAAACTTTGGTGTGCAAGATTTCGTTGTGCCTACTGTCGATAAGTATATCACAGATGGGCAAGTTGTTAACTTTAAAGGTACAGATATACATGTGCTACACACGCCGGGTCATTCACGTGGTAGTGTTTGTTTTTATATCCCTAGCGAAAGTTTATTAATATCAGGCGATACATTATTTTTTGAATCTGTTGGCAGAAGCGATTTTCCAACATCTAATCCACGTGATATAGTTCGCTCAATCAAAGATAAGATATACACATTGCCAGATGAAACAGTTGTCTGTCCGGGGCATGCTTGTAGTACAAAGGTTGGTTATGAAAAACAATTCAATCCGTTCGTTAAACCTGATTAGTTTTGTTTGACATATAATATTTAATAAGGTTATAATAATTTGGTTAGGTTGTTTTTAGATACATCAAGTGACTACTTATCAATAGTATTAACTAACGATTGCGTGCTTGTATCAGTGCATCGTACAAAAGTTGGTAGGCGTATGAACGAAATTCTACATAAAGCTATCGACGATTTTTTAAGCACTATAGATATTAGTGTTAATGATATTGACGAATTTTATGCTGTTACAGGTCCCGGCTCTTTTACTGGCGTTAGGATAGGCGTAGCAATGGTTATGGGGCTTGCAGAAGGTGCTGGTAAACCATGTTATGGATTATCTTCTCTTGACTTAATGGCATTAAGTGCTAAAGTAGATAGTAGGGCTGATGTTATATCTGCTTTAAAAGGCAACATATATGCGTTAAAAAGTTACGACTTTAACGAGGGCATATTTTCTGATTATAAAAGTGTAGAACTTGATAATACAGACGATTATATCCACGTTAATACGCACGCTGGCACGTATGTATTGCTTGAACAATCTGTTACAGATGATAGATTTATCCAGTTTCGTACAGATTGCGTTCCACTTTATTTAAGGAAGTCGGAAGTTGAAATCACTGCAGATAATAAAGGCTGATTACGATAAACATATTAGCTATCTGATGGCAATAGAACATCAAAATATCAACCCTGATTGTGTAGAAAACACCTTTAAATCAGAATTTGAAAAAGAATATTCTCACATATATATCGCCACTAATAATGGCGATATTGTTGGCTTTGTGATATTTTGGAACATAGGGCTAGAGTGTGAAATAATAAATATCGCTGTAGATATTACTAGCCGTGGGCAAGGTATAGGCGATAAACTACTATCATTTGCAATAGATATGATGGGGCATGATAAACAATGCTTTTTAGAAGTTGATGTGCAAAATGATGTAGCTATTAATATGTATAAAAAGCACGGTTTTACAACGTGCGGAAATATTAAAGATTATTACGATGTTGGCAGGCCAGCCTATCGTATGGTTAAAATTTTTTAGTGTATTTGTTGAGAGGGGAGGCTTTAATGCTAGAAGAAGACAAAACGGTTATTAACATTCTATGTGAAGAAAATGTTGAATTTAAAGAGCTATTTGATGAACACATTCGTTTTGAGCAAGATTTAGAAGCTCTTTATAGTACTAGCCCAATTACTCCACTTATTGAGAGTAAAATCAAAGAAATTAAATTACTTAAACTACGTGGTAAAGATAAATACCACTCTATTTTATCTGAATATAAAAAAAATAATAATTTATAAAAATTAGGAGAATTTGATGGATAAACGTAACTATTTATTCACATCAGAATCAGTTACTGAAGGGCATCCAGACAAAATGGCTGACCAAATATCTGACGCTGTTCTTGATGCAATGCTTAAGGATGACCCATTTAGTAGGGTTGCGTGTGAAACTATGCTGACGACAGGCTTAGTTGTTGTATCTGGCGAAGTTACTACAAAAACATATGTAGATATTCCTACTGTTGTTAGGGAAACTATCGAAGAAATTGGCTATACTAGAGCAAAATATGGTTTTGACTATGCAACTTGTGGTGTTATTTCAACTATCAATAGACAATCGCCTGATATTGCTATGGGGGTTGATACTGGCGGCGCAGGTGACCAAGGTTTAATGTTTGGTTTCGCATGTGACGAAACTCCTGAATTTATGCCGTTACCTATTAGCCTATCACACAAATTAACTAAACGCTTATCAGAAGTGCGTAAATCGGGCTTGTTAGATTATCTTCGCCCTGATGGTAAATCACAAGTTACTGTTGAATATGATGGACATACTCCAGTAAAGGTTGATACTGTTGTTATATCTTCGCAACATTCTGAAAGTGTAGATATAGAAAAACTTAGAAATGAAGTTATTGAACACGTTATTAAACCAATATTACCTACCGAACTATATGACGAAAAAACAATAAAATACCATATAAATCCTACTGGACGTTTCGTAATTGGTGGCCCAATGGGTGATTGCGGACTTACTGGACGTAAAATTATCGTTGATACATATGGCGGTATGGGTAGGCACGGTGGCGGTGCATTCTCTGGTAAGGACGCTACTAAAGTTGACCGTTCGGCTGCTTATGGTGCAAGATGGGTTGCTAAAAATATCGTTGTTGCTGGTTTAGCAAAACGCTGTGAAATTCAATTTGCATACGCTATTGGTGTTGCAGAGCCGGTATCTGTAATGGTTAATACTTTTGGTACTGGTATAATACCTGATGCAGAAATTGAAAAAATAGTTGAAAAATGCTTCGATTTAACACCAAAAGGTTTAATCTCGGCATTAGATTTACGTAAACCAATATTTAAGCGTACTGCCGCATATGGACACTTTGGCAGGAACGAATTTACTTGGGAAGATACAAACAAAGCTAGTGAGCTAAAAGAGCTTGCTGGCAAACTAGGGAGCTAACTTATAATGGTTACAAATTACGATATTAAAGATATAAACTTGGCAGATGCTGGCAAGGAACGTATTTTATGGGCTGATAAAGATATGCCTGTACTTGCAGAAATTAGAGAAAGGCTTGCAAAAGAAAAACCTTTCACTAACTTGAAAATGTCATGTTGCTTACACGTTACAGCTGAAACTGCTAACTTAATGCGTGCAATGGTTGCTGGTGGTGCTGATGTATTATTATGCGCATCTAACCCGCTATCTACGCAAGATGATATTGCAGCAGCATTAGTCAAACATTATGGTGTATCTGTTCACGCTATTAAGGGTGAAGATAACGACACTTATTATAAACATATTAACTCTGCAATCGCTCATAAACCGAATGTTACTATGGACGATGGTGCAGATTTAGTTAGCGAAATTCTTAAAAATCACCCTGACTTACACGATTATATTCTTGGCTCTATGGAAGAAACTACAACAGGTGTTATCAGGCTTAAAGCTATGCAAAACGATGGCGTATTAAAGTTCCCAGTTATTGCAGTAAACGATGTTCAAACTAAGCATATGTTTGATAACCGCTATGGCACAGGTCAATCTACACTTGATGGTATCATTAGGGCGACGGATGTACTTTTAGCTGGTAAAACATTTGTTGTTGCTGGTTATGGTTGGTGCGGTAAAGGGCTTGCAGAACGTGCTAGAGGTATGGGTGCTAACGTAATAGTTACAGAAATTGACCCAGTAAAAGCGACTGGTGCTGCAATGGATGGCTTTAGAGTTATGCCAATGATTGATGCTGCTAAAGAAGCTGATATTATATGTACAGTTACAGGCAATATCCATGTTGTGCGTGATGAGCATTTCAAAGTGATGAAATCTGGTTGTATTATTTGTAACTCTGGCCACTTTGATGTAGAAATTGACTTAGAAACACTTAAAAAAATAGCAAAAAAAGTTGAAAGCGGAAAACGTGAAAATGTATCTGAATATACTTTAAGTGATGGTCGAGTTATTTATGTACTTGCAGAAGGTAGACTTGTAAACTTATCTTGTGCAGAAGGCCACCCAGCATCTGTTATGGATATGAGCTTTGCTACACAAGCATTATCTGCTGAATATGTAGTAGCACAAAAAGGTAACCTAGATAAAAAAGTTTATGTGTTACCTACTGAAATTGAAAATAATATTGCAGCTACAAAACTTTCAACTATGGGTATGAAGATTGATACATTAACTGATGAGCAAGTTAAATACCTTAACTCTTGGGAAGTTGGCACATAAAATGTCTAAAAAGACAGATTATTTAGTTATCGGTGCTGGCGCATCTGGTATGTTTGCAACACACGCACTTGCAAAAAGTGGTAAGCAAGTTACTGTTGTTAGCAAACAAATCGGTGGTGCGTATGGTGCAGATGGCAGAATAACATTTTATTTGTTAAATCAACTTGCTTCAATGTTTGAAGATTACAATATTGTACAATCTACTTTTATTGAAAATGAGCACGAAAAAGGCGAGCCAGATATGAAACGTATTAAGAAGTACGTTGATTCGCACATAAATAAAGTAATAAAAGTATTAGAAGACGAAATTGAAGCAGATAATGTTGAACATATCGACGGTGTGGCATCGTTTATTTCTGAAAATGAAGTAAAAGTTGTTGCGCAAGACGGTAGCGAAGAAATATACAAGTTTAAAAAATGCCTTATTGCAACAGGTGCAGAGTTTATAAAAACGCCATTGCTAACGGGTAAAAAAGTGCTTGATATACGCAATATCACGTCGTTAGAGTCTATGCCAAGCAGTATAACAATCATTGGTGGCGGACTTACCGGCACAGATATGGCTATCATGTTTTCTAAATTTGGTGTGCAAACCACTATAGTAGAAAAAGAAGATAGAATTCTTAAATCGCTCGACCCACAAATATCAAAAAAGTATGATGACTTATTATCAAAATACGATATCAAGGTATATACTAACCATGAGCCTACTAAAATCGAACGTATTGGGCAAAAGTGCGTCATACTTTTTGAAGAT
>CAYJIW010000016.1:0-27853 GCA_964370335.1 uncultured Deferribacteraceae bacterium | reverse complement strand
ATATCGCCATCTTGTATTGATTGCCGTACTGGTATTGGCTCTGCTACATACATACTTAGCCTTGCTTGTAACAGGGATTGTTTTTTCTGCACTAACAAAAACCAAATGGACTACGAAAAAAAGCAAAAAGAAGTTGCTAATGTCGTTGGAGAATTTAAACGTGACCTTGGCAGATCAAAAAAAATGAGTTCTGCTGCGTTGACTGGTGGTGAACCACTATTATACGTTGATGAATGTGTTGACTTCGTTAAAAAAGTAAAAAAAGCATCTAAAGATACGCAAACACGCATATACACTAACGGTGATTTAGCTACGAAAGAAGTGCTTGAAAAACTTGCAGCTGTTGGACTTGATGAAATTAGATTTGGCATTAAGCACGAAGATGATAACACTTTCGACTATAAAATACTTGATACAATAAAACTAGCAAAAGAATATATCCCAAGAACTATGGTAGAAATGCCTGTATATCCTGAAACACTTGAAGAAATGAAAAAACTTATGCTAGAGCTTGATAAAATTGGCATATATGGCGTAAATATTCTTGAGTTTCTATACCCTTGGCAACACGCAAAAGATTATGCCGAAAAAGGTCACGAAATACCTAGTCGCCCTTACGATGTATTATTTGATTACTCGTATGCTGGTGGGTTACCTATCGCTGGTAGCGAATACGATTGTCTTGAGCTACTACTATTTTGTGCCGAGAATGACGTAAAAATGGGCGTACATTACTGTAGCCTTGAAAATAAACTTACTGCACAAATATACCAACATAATAAACGAGTTAAGCTTTCTGGTACTGAACATTTTTCTGAAAACGATTTCTTTATTAAGCTTGCTAAAGCATATGGCGATGATGTGGAAGTTGTAAAAAACAAACTTGACGAAGCAGGCTGCATGCACTATAGCCATAACGCTGCTGCAAACTATATCGAGTTCTCGCCAGCTAATATCGAGTTGCTTAAAGATTTAGATATTGAGCTTGGCATTAGCTACCTTGCACTTGATGTCGACTTTGAAGGACGACGTGTACTTAGAGAACTACAAATTAATACTGTAAATACGAAAGATTTTGATATAAACGAACTATAATGATAAGAAAATTTGATATTGCAAATATGGTGCTTGATGGAGTATCTCGCTCGATAAACATCAAGCCCGATAGATGCACTAGGATAAAACATAAAAATTCGCAATGCACGTTGTGCCACCTTAATTGCGCAGTTGATGCAATAAAAGTTGGTACGCCCGGAACTACAGTCAAAATTGACCATGAAAAATGTACTGGTTGTGGCATATGCGTTAACGTCTGCCCTACACAAACATTTACACTACGTAATAACGGGCATAAACAGTTCCTTGATAAATGTTCAAAGTTTATCTTGCCAGATGGCACACTTAATATCACTTGTGCTGAAAGACCACTCGGCGCATCAAAAGTTGGCGCAACTGTCGAATGTATCGGCATTATCAATGTAGTTGATATATTGACGCTATACCTTCGTGGTGTTAGCAAGTTCAACATATTCTATAGCAACTGTATCGAGTGTGTTTCAAAAAACGGAAGCAACATACTAGAAAAAGAAGTGCGTAAACTGCTTATACTTTCTACCGTTTTTGAAGACTTGAACGACTTGCAATACGATATTGAAGACGACCACATAAAAATTGTGTTCCCAAAACAACATGACATAATCAGGATAGAAGCCGAAGAAAAGCCTAACCCTACTGTCGATAGGCGTGGTGTATTCAACTTTTTTAAAAACAATATTAAAGAAAATGCAATAAAAGGTGCTTCCATTATCGCTGTTGATGAACCTGAAGAACGTACACGCATATCGTTTGAAAAGTTTATGCCGATACGTCGTAAAGCGTTTCTTGATTGCATAATGAGGCTTGGTAACCTTACCGCTAGCGAGGTTGCTACAGGCACGCTGTTTAACAATATCGTGATTGATAAAAAATGTATCTACTGCGGTATGTGTGAGAAATTCTGCCCTACTGGCTCGCTAAAAATAAACGAAGATAAAACAGAAATCACGTTTAATCCATCTGAATGTACATCTTGTATGCTTTGTAAACCTGCATGTTATCATGGGTTTTTAGATTATAAATCTGAACTTGAGCTAAAAGACTTCTTTAGCGATATTTTACTTGCAAAAAAAGAGCTTGAAGAAACGGAGAATGAAAAAATATGAAACGCTTAGGAATGATTGGCGGTATGGGACCGCTTGCAACTATCGACTTGTTTAGCAAAATTGTAGCGCTAACTGATGCTACAAAAGATCAAGAACATATACCTATAATCATTGATAACTATCCGCAAATTGAAGATAGAACTGGACATATATTACGTGGTGAACCTAGCCCAGAAGCAAAAATTGTCGAATCTGCAAAAAGGTTGCAATCGGCTGGTGTAGATGCGCTAATCATGCCATGTAATACTGCGCACTACTTTGCAAATGCTATAAATAACGCTGTAAATATACCATTGATACATATCGTCGATTGCACGGTGGAAGCTATAAAACGTGATTACCCAAACGCAAAAAGAATTGCTGTTGCAGCATCTAGCGGTACTAAAGCTGGTAAAGTTTATGAAAATATCCTACTGCAACAAGGATTTGAAGTTGTAGAAATATCTGACGATATTGACGAAGCACTTATGGATTGCATATATAAAGGCGTAAAAGCTGGTAAATCGCAAGAATTTGCACATAGATACCAATATGCAGTTGATAAGATTGAAGAATTAGGCGCTGATGTAATAATTGCTGGCTGTACAGAGTTACCTATATTGCGTGAATATATCACTACTGATATGGCTATCGTAGATGCAACGCTTGAACTTGCAAAAGCAGCTGTTAAATTCGCTAAAAGCTAAAAATTATACGTAAACATAAATATAAACCGTGGCACAAAGTTCATATCTGTTGTTGGGCTTAGTGCCGCATCGTTTAGCAAAAACTCTGATGATAATATGACATTAGCCATCCAACTTGGCGAAAATTTATACATCAACATAGCACCAGCACCAACCCTAGTTATATTTGGTTGCGCATCAAATACTGGTAAATTATGTTGTACGCTCTCACTCTCATCCACACTAAAATATAAATCCATCCAACGCTTATCGCCATATACTGTAAAAACTTCTGGCGCTATCGAAAGTTTATCCGTAATGTTAAACATAGATTGGAAACGCAACTCGATACCTAAACTATCACTACCACCTACAGTTTTAATAAAGTTTGTACGCATTACAAAATATTGAGATAATGACAACATAACAGTAGGCGTAATTGTTATACCATATTCCTTTTCATCAAAATTGTTTACGCCAATACCAATATAATCATAGTTGAAAGTTATCCCTGCAAATAGCTTATAATTTGTATAAGGTACTGGTGCTAAAGCGGAAATGCCTGTATATCTAAATGTTAAAAAGCCTCTATACTTAGCTGATAATAGTGGCACAGCAAACACACGCATAGACTTTGAGCCATCGTGTCGTGGCATTACAAATGAGAAAATACCGACTCTAAAATCCCAATTTTTTAATAGTTTGTTCTCGTTATACTCTTTTGAAGCACCACTAACGCTATCGACTTCTTCTTCAAGCAAAACATCATCGTCTGCCACAGCAACTATTGCAAAAATGGATAATGATATAATTAATAACACTCTAAAAAATTTCATGTTTATAAATAGCATTAAAACTAATGATGTGTATAATTGAAGTATGATAAATTAAATTTATTCTTTATTAACAAATATTTGTGAATATAAAAAAGGCGAGCATATAGCCCGCCAATTTATTGTAATTTAGTAGATTTATTTAACTCTGTTTGCACTACCTAGTACATTTTCGTTCTTATTTTTGTAAGATTGTAACAGTTCTGCTCTAGCAGCACCAAGGTATTTTCTAGGGTCGAACTCGCTAGGGTCATTGTGTAGTGTTTCTCTAACTTTTGCAGTAAATGCAAGCCTACCGTCAGAGTCGATATTAATTTTACAAACTGCGCTAGTAGCCGCTTTTCTAAGTTGTTCTTCTGGCACGCCAACTGCGTTATCCATTTTTCCACCATACTGGTTTATTAGCTGAACATACTCTTGCAATACAGATGATGCACCGTGTAAAACTATTGGAAAGTTTGGTAGTCTTTTCTCAATTTCTTCAAGTATGTCAAAGCGTAATGGTGGCACGCTTTCGCCCGGCTTTAGTTTAAACTTGTATGCACCATGCGATGTTCCAATAGAAATTGCTAACGAATCTACACCTGTTTTTGTAACGAAATCAACAACTTCATCTGGGTTAGTATATGTAGAGTGAGCGTGCGAAACTTCATCTTCTATACCTGCAAGTACGCCAAGTTCGCCCTCTACAGTAACGCCATATTGATGTGCATAATCTACAACTTTTTTAGTTAGTGCAACATTCTCATCATAAGGTAGGTGCGAGCCATCAATCATGACTGATGAAAAACCTTTCTCGATACAATCTACACATAACTCATAACTATCGCCATGGTCAAGGTGTAGTGCGATAGGTATAGCACAGCCCATTTCTGCAGCAAACTCAACTGCACCCATAGCTAAATACCTAAGTATAGTAGCGTTTGCATAGTTTCTAGCGCCTTTTGATACTTGTAAAATAACTGGTGATTTTGTTTCAGCACAAGCTTGTACAATAGCTTGTATTTGTTCTAAATTGTTGAAATTATATGCTGGTACTGCATAGCCATTTTTCATAGCGTCTGCAAACATTTCTTTCGTATTAACTAATCCTAATTCTTTGTAAGATACTGGCATTTTCTGCCTCCTTGAAAAATAATATTGTATTACTTCAAAATATATTAACGCTCATTTTAATTTCGTCCAGCTTCATCATTGCGCCATCTGTATTATCTGATGAGCAACCTAAAACAGTCATGCCGAACGATTTTAAACCATAATTTTCATAAATCCTTTTAAACCACTCAACAGCAAACTCGCCCTTTGTTCTAGATGTCGAGCCTTGTGTTAAGATAAATATACCTCGTTTACCTTCGCCAAACCTGCTTTTTTTATCAGCATCACGCAAGCAATACCACCTATCAGTAAACATTTTGCAATAGCCGGGAATAAACCCCATAAAGTTAGGTGCAACAATAACTATTTTATCAGCAGATAGTAGCTTTTCGTATAGCGGTTGCATATCGTCTTTTACAACGCATAAAGAATTCTTAATTTTGCATACACGACAACCGATACATTGCGCTATATTAAGCTTCCTAAGTTCTACAAGCTCTGCCCCGCTATCCTCATGTTGTTTAAACAACTCGTTTGCGATAAAATTTGTGTTTCCGTTATTGCGGACACCTGCATCAATAATTAATAAACTCGCCATCAAATTACCTAAATTATATTTATTTATTCTATCTTTTTATGTGGTCGCTCAGTCGGCTGCTAATATCAAAACTACTGCCTGAGCTTCCAGATGAACTAGGTGAAATATAGTTTTTTTCTTCGTATTCTTCTATCGCTTTAGTTAGCAATAAGTATTCTTCCCAACTTGGATGTCCCGGAGATACGCTAGCCATTAAATCATCACGTCGTCTAAGTGCTTTTTTGTAATCACTATCAGAACTTATATGCATGTAACACCTCCATATGAGTAATATCTATACATGAATAATCTAGATTTTATATGTAAATAGTAAGTTTGTCAACAACGCAATAATTATTTTACGTTCTAGTGATAACGTGATAATCGCAATTTTGCTAACGCTACATTATAGCATATAACTTTCTATTATGGTTAATATTGTTTTGCGGTGTTGTGCGACCCTTGATTTTAACGAACATTCTAGCGATAATGTAATAATCGCATTTTTGCTTACGCTACATTGTGCGTATGGGTAACGCTCAAACGTCACTGCGAAGCAAAGCAATGCTTTGCTGTGGCAGTCTATAATAAGTTATTCTTGCTTATTACTTACGATTAAGCGTTTATGTTATTATAAGGTTTTAGGGTTTTATGGATAAATTTTCCACCAACTCTTTTTCGATGGTCACAGAACTACCAGAATATGGTTTACCATCATTGAATATGAAGCTATCGCCAGCTTCTAGGAAATACGCATATTGCATCATTATTGTGTTGCAATCTTGGTAGCTAATTGGGATATCTACCGTTTGGTTAAAATATGGCTTAATTGTGCCGACAAAATACTCGTATGAAATAACTTTTTTACTATCAACATCTCTACAGCTAAAATCTACATAGATATTAGTCATAACAGATGCACCAATATTTTTTATAGCAAACGACATCATATCAGGCATTATGTTATAATAAACCGCAACAGTTTTATTAGACTTTATGTGTGAATAATCAGCATTAAGTGCATTATCAGTAACAAATGTAGACGCACAAGCAACTATAAAAAACGAGTATATAACAATAAATATTTTTAATATACTACTAATCATACTATTATTATTTGCTATCTAGCGAGTTATCAACAGTGACTTCATCTTCTTCTTCTTTTTTATCTTCTTGCTTTTTAGGGCTTTGTTTATTGAAGCCAATTTTAATATTATTTTTGATTGCGTCGCTTTCTTCTTGCAGTTCTTGTTTTTGGTTATCAATAGATTTTATTGCAGAATACTCAGGCTCAAAAATTTCAGCACTTATTTCGCCTTTTTCTAACAACTCCATAAGTTTACGTAGCATAACAGTAGTTTTTTCATTACGCATTCTGTTTAGTGTAGCAACTTCTAGCTTGATAGTAGACATCCTGTACACTTTTGCAGTTTCTTCAGTAACACTATTAAGTGTCTTAGAAAACCAATCTTTACCTTCAGATTTATCCATTTATTAGCCTCCTGTAATTCTTAAAACCATTTCTTCTATACGCATATTAAGCATATAAATAATATATAACATTGCTATATTACACAGCAAAGACAATATTAGTATAAACGAAACACTAAAAATTGCAACCCTTGTTCTAGCACGTTTTTGATAAAGCTTGATTTTTGAGCGTTCATTCGTCAAAGTTTTTTTATTAAGATTATTAGCAAATGGCGAATCTGCAATAGTTATCCACACGCCATTATGTGTTGCAATATGTTCTTCTGGCAATATTTTGCCATCTTTTATAAATTTTACTACTTCGTTTTTGTTCATGCCGTCTTTTGTGTAGCCACCCTCAAGACGTATTTTAAATAGTGATGCTTTTTCGTTCAAGTTATACTCTTTTTTACATTCTATACATTCTGCAATCGGTTTCTTTTTCATAACCACTTCTGCAAAACATTCAGAACAAAGCATTTTCACTATTGCCACCTTTTAAATAATGAGTTATCTATGCCCAACCTATCAAGCATTTTGCCGACAGTAAAGCAAACAAGCTCATCAATAGTTTTTGGCGCATGATAAAACGCTGGCGATGCCGGCATAATGATCGCACCTGCTTTTGCAAGGTTTGTCAAGTTTTCAAGATGTATTAACGATAGCGGTGTTTCTCTAAAGAGTATTAAGAGCGGTTTGCCTTCTTTAAGCGCAACATCTGCACATCGTTCTGCTATGTTTATGCTTACGCCACTGTTTACACGACCAACAAACCCCATAGATGCCGGCGCAACGATATACGCATCTATTTTGAACGAGCCACTAGCTGGCGATGCCGCTGTATCATGCTCATCATAAATCACAACATCTGTAATGTTATGTTTATCAAGCATATCTCTAACGTCTACATACGTTTGCTCAAACTCAACTTCTGCATTTTTAATAGCGTTTTTAGTAGCGGTAACAAAAACTTCGATATTGCTTTTACGTAACTCCGATATTAGCTTTAATCCATAAACAATACCGCTAGCGCCAGTCAATGCAACAAAAATTCGTTTCATATCAATTACCTATATAATAACACATCTGCCAGCGTAAACAAACACAACACAACACTAATGTATGCATTGATATTGAAGAACGCTAACCCTAGTTTCGACAAATCGTTTTTAGATACAAGCGAATGTTCATAAAACATAAAAGCGCCTGTAATTAGAACGCCTGCAAGGTATATATTACCAAGCCCAGCATAAAATTTTAATGCTAAAAATAACGAAAATGCTATAACGTGTAGCGACCTTGCAATAAAAAGCGAACCGCCTATCCCAAAAGTAGCTGGTATAGAGTGTAGCCCTTGCTCTCTGTCAAAGTCTATATCTTGTATCGCATAAAGTATATCAAACCCTGCCACCCATACAATAATTGCCAAACATAATATGAATGGTACAACTGAATTTATTTCACCTGTAACGCCTATCCACGCACCTATTGGTGCAAGCCCTAAAGCTAGCCCCAGAACTAAGTGGCACATGTTTGTAAAACGCTTCGTATATGAGTATAGTAAGAACACAATAATTGGTATAGGTGCAAGCATTAATGATAGCGTATTCAACATAAACGCAGCAAAAAAGAAAACTATCAAGCTAACAATAATATAGCCTAACGTAGTTTTTTTAGTGATTTTACCTTGTGGAATATCTCTATTGCTTGTGCGTGGGTTGATTGCATCAATATCGGCATCTACAAGCCTATTGATACCCATTGCAAAACTTCTTGCGCCAACCATTGCAACAACTACCCATATAGTAAAATGCAGCGTTGGTAACCCGTTTGATGCAATAAACATAGATGCAAACGCAAAAGGTAACGCAAATAACGTATGTTCAAATTTTATCATTCTAAAAAATGCTGCTAAACTTTTCACTTTCTATACTTCCTTAATGACTGATATTATACTTGCGATAAAATCATCGCTGTCGTTTAAACTATCTGCACGGACAACATTAATGCCACGCTCTTTTATATGCGGTATCAACTCTGTATCAAGCTCGATAAGCGTTTCAATATGGTCTGATATGAACGCTATTGGAACAACAATAATATTGTTTACACCCTCGTCTGCTAGCTTATACATTGTTTCATCTGTGGCTGGTTTTACCCATTCCATACGTCCAACTTTGCTTTGGTATGCGAGTGTATAATCTTTGCCACCAACAAGTTGCACAATAGATTTTGCATGTTCCTCGATTTGTGATACGTATTTATCGCCCTTTTCAACATACGATACTGGTATGGAATGCGCAGAAAATAATATATGACAATCTGCAACATCTTTGCCCAGCTTTTTGCTAGCCTCAACAATTCTATCCGTAATACATTTGTTATATTTATCGTTTTTGTACCAGTTATTTATAGTTACTACTTCGCTATCAAACTGTTTTTCGCCAAGTGCTTTATCTAGCTTTGTAAAGCAAGCTCCAGTTGTCGTCATAGAGTAATGCGGATAAAGTGGCAACACGTAAATTTTATCATACTTATGTTTTTTAACTTCGCTAACTGCATCGCTAATAAATGGGTGATAATAGCACATAGCACCGTATGTATCTAGCGTGATGCCAGTAACTTTTTCATACTCTTGCCTAACTTTTTCAAGCACTTTATTTGTGTAAAAATTTTGTGGCGAACCACCACCAAACCCCATTTCGATATATGAAGGGGCAATTTTTTTAGAGCGACGGTTTGCGATAACATTTGCTAGGATACCTTGCAAAAAGTTACCTATGCCAAAGTCGATAATCTCTCTATCTGAAAATAAGTTACGTAAGAACGGGCGTATAGCTTCAACGCTATCAGGTCCGCCCATTCCTAGTGCTATTAATGCATGTCTCAAGCTATACCTTTTACTAGGTCTACCATGTATTTAACATTTTCGACAGGCGTTTTCGGCATAATGCCATGCCCAAGGTTAAAAATATGCCCAGCTGCGTGCTTACCATCAGCGATAGCCTCTAGTGTATATTTCTTAACAGCATCTTTACCAGCAAATAAAATCGCTGGGTCTACGTTACCTTGTAGGCAGAATTTATGCCCAAGTTTTTCGTCAGCTTCTTTAATGCCAGTTTTCCAATCAAGCCCTAAGCCTGCACAGTTTAGGTCTTTAATAGTATCAAAATATGCTGCGCCATCTTTCGCAAAGTAAATTACAGGTGCATTTTTTAGCGATTCTGTAATACGCTTAACGTGTGGGAACACAGCTGCACAACCAGCATCAATTTGGTTTTGTAAGTAAGATATTGTGCTATCAGTAAGTTTTTCCATAAGGTTGTTAAAAACTTTTGGAGTGTTTAGCATCATTTTTCTAAGTTCTAGGAACGATTTAGAGCCTTGCCCTTCAACCATGTAACATGCAAGCGTAAATGGAGCGCCAGAAAAACCAATTAATGGAACATTTAGTTGCTTAACAAGTAGTTTTATCGTTTCATAAACGTATGGTACTTCTTTTGTAGGGTCGAATAGTTTTAATCTATCAACATCGGCCTCTGTTCTAACAGGGTTAGCAATATATGGTGCTGGGTTGAATGATAAATCAACACCCATTGGCTCGATAGGTACAAGTATATCAGAAAATAGAATACCGGCATCAACGCCTAATATGTCGATTGGTTGTAGAGTAACTTCGCAAGCAAGCTCTGGTGACTTGCATAGTTCTAAAAAGCTAACCTTTTCGCGTATCGCTCTATACTCTGCCATGTATCTGCCTGCTTGACGCATAAGCCATACCGGTGGACGCTCCACACTTTCTTTGTGTAGTGCCTTTAATAATAAATCGTTAAATGCCATAAAATCCCTCTCTGGTTTGTTATAATAAAATATTCTGCGTATTGTACATGCTTAATAAATAAATTACAAATAAAATTATTATTTTATGTTGATAATTTTTGATAGTTTTAGTAGATTAAAAAAACGAATAATAAATATACTACAAAATAGAGGTGTTTTTGTGCAAAATTATAAAGTTTTAGTTACTGACCACATAGCAGATGAAGGACTTGAAATACTTGAAAATGAACCAAATATAGATTTTGAAGTTAAAGCCGGCATCAAAAATGAAGATCTTAAAAAAATCTTAGGCGACTACGATGCAGTTATCACTAGAAGCGGTACAACAGTCGATGAAGATTTACTCGAAGATACAGGCAAACTACGCATTATCGGGCGTGCAGGCGTTGGGCTAGATAATGTCGATATAGAAGCAGCAAGCAAAAAAGGCTTGATTGTAATGAACGCACCTACTGGTAACACACTTGCAGCAACAGAGCTTACTTGCGGTATGATTTTATCTGCATGCAGACGTATTCCTGATGCTGATGTATCTGTTAAAGCTAAAGAGTGGGACAGAAAACGCTTTATGGGTATCCAGCTATACCAAAAAGTGCTTGGAATTGTTGGCATGGGTAGGATTGGTAGCAATGTTGCAACACGTATGAAAGCGTTCGGCATGAAAATTATGGTGTTCGACCCATACTTAAAGCAAGCTAGAGCAGACCAAGTGGGCGTTACGCTTTGTAGCACACTTGAAGAAGTATTAACAGCGGCTGATGTATTAACTTTCCACACACCGCTTACACCAGAAACTGAAAACTTAATCGGCGCTAAAGAACTTGCAATGATGAAAAAAGGTTCTGTTTTAGTAAACTGTGCTAGGGGTGGCTTGATTGATGAACAAGCATTATTCGACGCAGCAGAAAGTGGACACTTATTTGCAGCAGCTACTGATGTATTTAGCGATGAACCACCAACACGTAAAAATAACGTATTACTAAATGCTAAAAATATCGTCATGACACCACACATTGGCGCAAATACTGAAGAAGGACAAAAAGGCGTTGCTGTAATCATTTGCGAGCAAATCGTAAACGCATTAAACGGCAAACAATACGCAAACGCAGTAAATATACCATATATGAAGTCGCAACTACCAGAAGATATGCAACGCTACTTTGAACTATCGCAAGCGATTGGTAGCCTAGCATCACAACTTATGGGTGAAAATCCAGAAGAATTACGCTTTACAATGGTTGGCAAACGCTTTGAAGAAGATTTTGGCGAAAGAACTTTTGACTCACCGTTCAACTACCAACCGTTCACAAACGCCATGATGAAAGGCTTTTTAGAAGTTGTCTATACAGATAAAGTGTCTTACATCAACTCGCCATATGTTGCTAAAGATAACAACATAAACGTGATGGAATCAAAACTTGAATCGTATGGCAAATATAACGATTTATTAGTATTAACTGTAAAAAGTGAAAAAGGCGAACTTACACTTGGTGGCACAGTTTTCCCTGATGGGCAAGGCCGTATCACATTTATAGATAAGTACAACTTAGACTTATTAGCAAAAGGATTATACCTATACTTTAGAAATACTGATATACCGGGTATCATTGGTAGCGTCGGCACAACACTAGGTAATAATAACGTAAACATCGCAAACTTTGAACTATCAAGGGTTGACGATAAAGGCTCAGAGGCTGTAGCGTTTGTTTTGGTCGATGATGCACTTGATACTAAGACGTTGGATGAGATAATGGGGATAAACGGCATTATCGAAGCAAAATCAATAAAACTCTGATTTTATGTGTCTTTTTTATTCTGGCGTCGTTGTTTTCTTCGTAGCTCAGTCGAGTACGTTATATGTACACTCCTGTCGCTACTCAGAAAGCCGCCTAGCCAGAATAAAAAATACATCATAAAATTATGTACACTCATTCGGCTTTTTGCGGTGCGTCTAGCACTAGCATCATTTATGCCATAAAATATGCGTCTATATTAAGTTAATATAATCACGTCTACCATAAAAAAAGCGTAAAATATAAACAATTTTATTATTATCATCAATGCGATAAACCATAATATAGTTATTAATCACAATCCTACGATATTGCATTTTCTTTAGCTGACTATTATTGCATAACTCATACATATATGGAGTATTCTTAAGGTGTGAGTAGCATTTTTCAACCCCATCAAGCAAACTGGTTGCCGCTACTTCATTTGATAATTCATTAACAATATACGATACAATGCTTTCCAAATCTGCATTAGCGTATTCTGTAATAACAAGATTATACATTAAATTTTTCTCTAAGAGCTTTAAGTTTCTCCACTGCATCGCCAGCTTTATTATCAATAATATTTTGTTCTGCTAGTGCTAGTTTGCTATAAATATCTTGTAATGCAGATATTTCTTCATATGTTTTAACGCTCATGATAACCATGTCGCCATAGCCATTTTTTGTAATATATATAGGCTCATTAGAGCTATTGCACATTGCAGAAATAGCAGAAGTGTTTTTCAAATCTTTTATCGGTATTATTTGTGGCATATTATCATCTCCTTCGTCACTTTATTATGGGATAATTATACCATAATAAAGCAAAATAAATGTTGTGTCAACGTATATTGATAAATGCACCTATGTGAAATATGGTAATCCTTGCTATAAGGATGATATTTTTGCCGATTGAGTGTAAAGTTATTTACGTTGGATTTTATATCAAGACAAACTTAGACTATTTTTAATGTATTTTTATATTATGGCTAGGCGACTTATTTCTTCACAAAGCGATTTATGTTGGATGTTACTCTAAGACGATTTGTGTTATAAATAGTGCTAGTGCTAGACGCACCGCAGAAAGCCGAATGAGTGTAAAGTTATTTACGTTGGATTTTATGTCAAGACAAGCTTAGACTATTTTTAATGTATTTTTATATTATGGCTAGGCGGCTTGCTGAAGCACAAAGCGATTTTACATAGAGCAAAGCGTAAATGAGCAAGTGCGAGGCAACCAACAACGCCAGAATTAAAAAGACATAAAAATCACACTCTAGCTTTAAATTGACGTTCCATCTCTCTATTCAAATCCTTATCACGCAACGACTGCCTCTTATCATGCAATTTTTTACCACGTGCAAGTGCAACCTGCACTTTTACACGCCTAGCTTTCAAATAGACTTTTGTTGCGATAAGTGTATAGCCTTTTTCTTTAACTTTGCCGATAAGTTTATTGATTTCTGAACGGTGTAACAGCAACTTTCTAACACGTAAGGGGTCGTGGTTGAAGATATTTCCTTGCTCATACGGAGATATATGGCAACCGAGAAGAAAAACTTCTCCGTTTATCACCTTGACGTACGACTCTTTTAAGTTGAGCCTGCCATCTTTAACTGATTTTACTTCTGTACCTTTAAGTTCGATACCTGTTTCGTATTCTTCAAGTATTTCAAACTCATGATACGCTTTTTTATTTGATGCTAGTGCCATAATTACTCCTTTAACATTTATAATATATAGTGTATATTTTTGCAATCAATAAAATTTGCAAATTTCTTAAACAATCTTTGACAAATATACTTATATAATGTTATTCTATTAAAAATATTTGAGAGGTGTATAATTTTATGCCTATAAATTTTACTAAACTTAGCGGTAGCGGTAACGATTTTATCTTTATAGATAACCGTGACAACTCGCATACCAACCATATAAACGATGATTTTATTAAGCAAGTTTGTGCAAGAGGGTTATCTGTTGGTGCAGACGGTATTATGTTTATAGAAAATTCTGATAAAGCTGATTTTAAATGGCAATTTTTCAACTCTGATGCTTCACGTGCCGATATGTGCGGTAACGGTGCTAGGTGTGCTACTCGTTTTGCATATCTAAAAGGTATCGCTTCACAAAATATGACTTTTGAAACAGACGCTGGTATTATCGAAGGTAGCATTATTGGCGACGAAGTTAAGGTGCAATTAACTAGCCCACATTCTATGGTGCTTGATAGTAATATCACCGTTGATAACAAAACGTACGATATGCACACAATAAATACTGGCGTACCACACGCAATTATTTATGTTGATAATGTCGCAGATGTCGACGTGCAATCTTTAGGCGCAAGTATCCGCTACCACGAAGATTTTAAACCGGCTGGCACAAACGTCAACTTTGTATCGGTAAACAATGGCGAACTTGCTATTAGAACATATGAACGTGGTGTCGAGGGTGAAACACTCGCTTGTGGTACAGGTTCTGTTGCTGCTGCAATAATTTCTGTCGAAAAGGGACTTGCTAGTTCACCTGTTGATGTAAAAACTGCTAGCGGAAAATATTTAAAAGTGTATATTGAGGATAAAGGCGTCTATCTACAAGGCGAAGCTAGGGTTATTTATGATGGCTCACTTAGCGCAGAGGCGTTTGAATACTAGAATATCGGAGGATATGATGTTTCAAGGTAGTATTGTAGCACTTGCTACTCCATTACATAGCAACAAAATTGATGAAGATAAACTTAGAAACTTAGTAGAGTTTCATATAGAGAACGGTACGCATTGCATTATTCCATGCGGTACTACTGGTGAATCGGCTACACTCACTTACGATGAGCATTGCGAAGTTATCGAGATAGTGATTGACCAAGTTAAAAAACGTATCCCAGTTATTGCTGGCGCTGGCTCGAACAGCACGCATGAAACAATATTTCTTGCTGAGCATGCAAAAAAAGTTGGTGCAGATGCTGTGCTACTTATCACGCCATACTATAATAAACCTACACAACAAGGGCTTATTAAGCATTATGAAACTATTGCAAACTCTGTAGATATACCGCAAATTGTTTATAATGTACCTAGCCGTACTGGTGTAAACATGTTGCCAGAAACAGTTGTCGAACTATCGTTTAATAAAAATATAGTTGGCGTAAAAGAAGCTAGTGGCTCGCTTGACCAAGCAGGCTACATCATCAAACATGCTGATAAAGATTTTGCAGTTATTAGTGGCGAGGATTCGCTTACGTTCGCTATGATGTGCATGGGTGGCAAAGGCGTTATATCTGTGGCAAATAATGTTGCGCCTAGGCTTGTTTCTGACATGTGTAACAACTTACTAAGTGGCGATATTGTTGCTGCTAGGGATATACACTATAAGTTGCATGACTTGTTCAAAGTGCTATTTATTGAAAGCAATCCGATACCTGTAAAACGTGCGCTACACATGATGGGCATGGCAGATGACGAGGTAAGGCTACCTTTAGTTAATATGACAGATGCTGGTAGTGATAAACTTAGAAAAGTGCTTAACGATCTTGGCATAAAGTTAGTAAATTAATAAGGTTATAATAATGATAAAAGTATGTATTGTTGGTGCTGCTGGACGTATGGGTAGAAATATTGCTAGCATAATTTGTAATGATAAAGAATGTGTCGTATCTGGCGCACTAGATAAAGGGCAAACTAGCTTTAAAGGTGTTGATATTTACGAGCTGGCTGGCGTTGGCAAAGGTAGCGCAACCATTACTGATGATTTCAATATCGCAATAAAAGATGCCGATGTTGTTATTGACTTTACTGGTGCAGAAGCTACACTATCAAATATAGAAAACTATCGTAACGCAAAAGTGCCTGTACTTATTGGTAGCACAGGTTTAACTGCTGAAGAAAAAGCGAAAGTTATATCACTTGGGCAAGATATACCTATGATACTTGCACCAAACACTAGCTTAGGCGTTAATATTGCGTTTAAGTTGGTTGAGCTTGCAGCAAGTAAGCTAAAGGGTTACGATATTGAATTATCAGAAATACACCACCGCATGAAAAAGGATTCGCCAAGCGGTACTGCACTAGGCTTTGCAGAACATGCGGCAAAAGGTGCTGGGCTTGATTTAGCGAAAAATGCTGTTTATGCAAGGCATGGCGTTATTGGCGAGCGTAAAGATGATGAAATAGGTATCCAAACGCTACGTGGTGGCGATGTTGTTGGTGACCATACAGTATATTTCTTTGGCAACGGCGAGCGTATCGAAATTACGCACATGGCACACACAAGGGCAACATTTGCTAGTGGTGCAGTTGCTGCTGCAAAATGGTTAGTTGGTAAGCCTGCTGGCTACTACACTATGGATGATGTTTTAGATTTAAACAATTAATATTAAATACGTGTCGATAATATCGGCAAATAAATTTATTTAATAGTAGGAGAAAAATGGAAGACAGTAGTACCGTAATGACGGTATTTTTGGCATTACTAGCATTTGTGCTAGTGTTTTGTAACGGATTTTTCGTGTTAAGCGAATTCGCAATCGTAAAAGTTAGACGCTCTAAGCTAGAGGAACTATCAAAAAGCGGTGTCGCTAACACTAAGCTAGCCCTAAAGATTTTAGGTAGACTAGATTCATATTTAAGTGCTACTCAGCTGGGTATCACATTATCATCACTTGCACTCGGTTGGATTGGTGAACCTGCAATAGCTAAACTTTTAGAGCGTGCTATAGCGCCTTATTTTGAAATATCTGGCGTATTATTACACACTATTTCATTCATTATAGCGTTCACATTTATCACTTTGTTGCACGTAGTTTTAGGTGAAATTGTCCCAAAATCTATAGCAATTGCACGTGCTGAAAAGTCTGCGCTAGCAATCGCAAAACCGCTACATGCTTTCTGGGTAATATTTAACCCTGTTATACGTACATTTGATTTTATTGCTGGCTTGTTTTTACGTCGCATTGGTATCGAACCAGCGTCAGAGCATGAAATAGCGCATAGTGAAGAAGAACTTAAATTTATCGTTGGCGAAAGTTTAAAAGGTGGCGTACTTGATAGCCTTGAAGGCTCTATTATCAAAAACGCTGTCGATTTCTCGGACACTAACGCAAACGAAGTTATGACACCTAGACGTGACATCGTCTACTTAAAAGCAGAAAACAGCTTTGAACGTAACCTTGAAATAATACTTGAAAGCGGATTTACTAGATTTCCGTTTTGTGTTGATAGTATAGACCAAGTTACTGGGCTGATACATATACGTGACCTTATGCAAAACGCACTTGGCGGTAACGAAGAAAAAGATTTATCTAAATTCGTACGTGATATAATTGTTGTGCCTGAAACAACATCTATTTCAAAAGTGTTATCAAAAATGAACGAACGCCAAATGCATACTGCTATAGTGCTTGACGAATACGGCGGAACTGCTGGTATGATTACACTTGAAGATATCGTTGAAGAAATTATGGGCGATATTTCTGATGAATACGACCTGAAATCTGTAAACTATGTTAAGCTTGAAGATGACTCTTTCGAGTTTGATGGCATGACACCTGTCGATGAAGCTATTGATGTACTTGATATAAATATTGAAGAACCAGACCAAGTTACTATCGGTGGTTACGTGTTCAACTTGCTTGATAGAGTGCCTATCGTGGGCGACGTAATATCTGATGATTTTTGCGAATATGAAGTTGTAGAAATTGACGGCGCAAGAATTAAAAAACTTCGAGTGAAAGTATTGAAACAAGAAGAAGATGTTGAAGAAAAATAAGCTTACCTATTATATTTAATTATAAGCGAGAGATAATACTCTCGCTTATTTTTTTGCCTGTTTGTATGCAGTAAACCAACTTGTTATGTGGTGATAAAGTAGCACATAAAAAAGCGAGAGTAAAACTCTCGCTTTATAATAATTAATTCTCGTTAAATCTATTGTTGCCCTTGTACAGTCGGTAAATCTGTTGCTGTGTCCGTACCCTTATGCCATCTAAACCAAACTTCACCGTTAGCACCAACGTACGTCTGTATAGCTGTATTCATAGCATCTACAATGTTGTTTAACCCTGCAATATCAGCAATTGGTGTTGCTTCAATATCACTAGCTGGGTTACCAATACCGTTAGTTGCAGTACCTGTTAAGAAATACGTTGAAGTGACAATACCTGCAGTTGCTCCATTATTATCTGCATCATTATTACCGACAACACCACCTATGAAGTTGTTATTACCCATACCACTGACTGTTCCCGTGCTGTAGCTTGCTATAATATTGTAACCATTATTATTCCTGCCAACTATACCACCAACAAAACTATTAGAGCCTTTAGCACTAACTGTGCCTGTGTTATAACTAGCAATTACTAAGCTAATATTTCCACCAACTATGCCACCAAGATGCATGTTATCCTCTGTACCTGTAACATTACCTACGTTATGGCTAGCAATAATTTCACCTGTACCTGTAAAACTTCCACCTGTTATACCACCAGCTGTTGCAATATCACCACTACCATCATCATAACCACTAGCAATAATATCTGCTTCATTATAGGCATTGACTATTTTGGTACGAGTTTGACCAGCGATACCGCCCACAAACTCTATACCAGTAATATTTGAGTTACCAATAACTGATACATTTTCTACTAAGCCACTATCCGTTAAGAAACCTACTACACCGCCTATAGCATTTATACCTGTTACGCTTATATTATCTAACACTAAGTTTTGTACTGTGCCAGAGCGATCTACTGTACCAAAGAAACCTTGTTGACTTCTCTCAGGTTCATATACAACAATGCCACTTACAGCTTTATTATCACCATCAAAAGTGCCTCTATAACTACTTATTGATATCCAATTACTAACCTTAACATCAACTTGTGGTATAAATGTAATATTATCCACTAATACTGCATCAATAGTGTTATCATTTGCAACTGCTTCACTAAAAGCAAATAGCCCACGAGCATTACTAATTTCATATACATTATTGCTATTTAAAGTAAATCCTTCATCTTCTACCCTGATAACTATGCTTTTTTCAACATTTGTGCCACGTACTTTAGCTGTTATAGTTACATCGCCATTTGATACTGGAGATACAATACCATTATTTACCGTTGCTATACTATTATTGCTAGAAGTCCAATCAATAATAAAGCTATCTCCACCAGTTGCATCAACAGGTAAATACACTGTAGTTAATTGGGCAGTTTCGCTTGTTGTAATATATTGCACATCTGCTGAAATTATAATAGCTGATACTTCAACAACTGTTTTTTCTAACATCGGCGAATTAGCGCCACCATCAACAAACTTATACCTTATTTTTACGGCTTCTGTTGAGTTATAAGCATCTATTGCATTATTCATATCATTTAGCACCGCTTGTGCATTTAGCCCAGCAATATCTGCTACTGGTGTTGCTTCATCATCACTAGCTGGGTTTCCAATACCGTTAGGGGCAGTGCCTGTTAAGAAATATGTGTTAATGACAGCACCAACAGTTGCTCCATTATAACTTGTTCCGTTGTTACCTACAATACCACCCGTATAATTGTTAGTGCCTGTACCGCTTAATATACCTGTGCTATAGCTTGCAATAATATTGTTGCCTTCACTATTTCTGCCTGCGATACCACCAATGTAAGAGTCATCGCCAATTACACTTAAATTGCCTGTATTATAACTAGCAATTACTAAACTATCGTTTCTACCAACAATACCACCGATACGCATATTCGAGCTAGTACCAGTAACATTACCTGCATTGTGACTTGCAATAATTATACCTTCGTTACCACTAGAGCCACCTGTTATTCCGCCAGCTGCTACCGAACCAGTGCTAACTACAATACTTGCTTCGTTATAGCAATGAATTATTCCACCCTCGTTTCTGCCAACAATACCACCTGTCCATCTTTCACCACTTATATTTGAGTCACCAACAACTGACACATTTTCTACTAAGCCACTCTCTTGTAAGTAACCTACTGCGCCACCGACATCCTCCTGACCTGTTATACTTATATTATCTAGCACCAAGTTTTTGACTGTTCCAGTTATTTGACCAAAAAAACCTTGATTGTTACTTGTAGAATGTACAACAACACCGCTTATTGTTTTGTTATTACCATCAAATATACCGCTAAAATTATTTATCGGTGTCCAGTTGCTTGTGTTATCTGTTTCTGGTGCAGTTAATGTAATATCTGATATTAGTAAAGCTGGTAACGAACTATTACTAACTGTTGCTTTTTGATATGCTGCTAAACCAGCTTCATTATAAATATGCCATACACCGCTTGAATCATCATAACCTTGTGCTGGTGCTGTTTCAACTACATTAACATCTACTGTTGTGCTAACTGCTGGGTAATCAACTAAACTAACAGTTATAGTTGCTGAACCTCCACCAATAGCTGTTACAACGCCATCAACTACGTTTACTACGCCACTTGGTGAAACGCTATATGTTATCTCGCTAGTATCTGCACCAACAGGCAATATTGTAACATCTAGTTCATAACTATCGCCTGAAAGCAATGTATTATTATCAGGTGTAACAACTAAGCCTGTTGGCGATATTGGGGCGTCAGTTACTGTTACACGTGCAGTATTGTTTATAGATGTACCATCTATAGTAGCAGTAATGGTTGCATTACCACCGGATTTACCTGTAACTCTACCTGATTCAGAAATCTCAACAATGCCCGCAGGAACAACACTATAAGTAATGCCTGCATACGTCGCAGAGCCCGGAGATACTGTCTCCACTAAATCATAACTTTCGCCAACTTGTATGCTTTTATCAGCGGGAACTAATGTTATGCTCGTAGGGGCAACACTGTTAGAGCTAACTACTATTGTTACACTAGCTACTTTTGCACCATCTTGTGATGTTATAGTGATTGTTGCTGTGCCTGAACCCATAACAGTAACAGCACCTGTTACACTATTAACCTGTAATACACTTTCGTTACTTGATGCATATGTAACATTTTTGTTAGTCGCATTAGGTGGAGTAAACTCTACCGATAAATCTACTGTATCACCCATAGCAATAGATGTACTTGATGCAGTAACTTTAACACTCTCTACTGCAACTGTAGGACCACTGCTACCACTGCTTGAACTACTACTACCATTGTCACAACCAACCATAACGGTTAGTAATAATGACATTACAAACAATAATAAACCTCGCTTAGCTGTACGCATAATAATCTCCTTAAATATTGTTATTATTACATAATTACTTATATCAATGACATTTTATTACACAATGTAAAAATTCGCAACAAAAACATACAAGAAAACATATATTCATCACGCATAATATTTATCGTTGATAATACTAATTTTTATGCTATAATCTACATATATGACTATAACTGGAGGTAAGCAACATGAAATTGTTTACTAAATTACTACTAATTACTGCATTGATACATAGTGGCACAGCGTATGCCTATGATAGCAATAAAATCCAAAAATTATATAAAGCTGGCGATTATGCTGCCGCATATGAAATGATAGATGACCTTGAAATGACAGATTTTGAGAAAGCTAACACAAACTTAAAAGAGTTTCTAAAACGCAAGATTGCTAACCATGACTATATGAAAAACCCTAGAGGTGCTTACGACTATTTAAGCAAGGTAGAAATTTATATAAATAATGCACTTAGTAAGCTAAATAAAAGCAATACTGCGCAAGTGTCTGAATTTGTTACGACATATAGCCACCTTATTGATGCATATAATATTTCAAATGATAGGCAAGCAATAGATTATGCAAAAGAAAATATAATCATCGGCAAAGTCAACAACGATTTATGCACACTAATCAAAGATGATGATAATGCTAAGTTTGCATGTGAAATTGTAGTTGTTAGTAACTATACAAAAGTTGCTGCACTACTACTAAACAATAATAACCTTGATAAGAATAATGTTGTAACTACAGTAAAAAGCAACATTGTTGATGCAACTAAAGCGTTAGAAATGCTACCGAAAGACATGCGCAACAGCAAAACACCACCGTATTATACGCACTTTATCTATTATAATGTATTAGCTGATTTATACTATTTACTTGCGAAATTCGAGATAGAAAATGGCATGGGAAATGATGCAAATACTACAAAATATAAACAAAATATAGTGTTGTTACGTAGCCAAGCTGCATATATCGAAAAAGAATCTAGTGAAGCCTACCCAACATTTGATAAGTGGCTATCTGGCTACTTGGCAAGCGATACAGCAATCGCATGGGCAACGAAGCAATAACAACTACTTATCGTGCAACTTTCTTATAACGGTACCAGTGTGTTTAGCTTTTTTACTTGTTGCATGCTCTATTTGAACTCGGCAAGTTCCACACTCTGTTGTTATAAATTCTGCTTTGCTATCAGATACTTTTGCAAACAGCTCGCTACCAATACTCATGGCGATATCGTACTTATCCTTTTTAAATCCATAGCTACCCGATATTCCACAACAGCCAGCGTTAGCGCTTTTTGTAGCTATGCCAACTTTTTTCATAAGCTCAACACTAGGCTCGCCAACACCTGCTGCACGTAAGTGACACGGAGCGTGATATAAGATAGAGCCACCTTGCATATTATCAAGTTTTAGTTCGCCATTATCAAAAAGTTTTAGTAAAAAGTCTGATAAATACTCTACATTGCTAGAGTAGCTTGTATCTGTAATATCAGGAAAATATTCTGGCAAATCCTTTTTTAACATTAGCGAACAACTAGGGCAACCAGTAACAACAGGCACGTTGAACTCGCTATATTTTTTAATAGTTCTAATATTTTTAATTGTATCCTTTTTAGCATCATCAAAAAAACCGTTAGAAACAGCTGGTAACCCACAGCATGTAAATTCTTTAGGTACTATCACCTCATAGCCAGCCTTGTTTAGTATCCATACAATATCTAGCCCTGTATTATAATCGTATGCGTCAATATAGCAACCGGGAAACAATACAACAGATTTTTCATATTTTTTTTGTTTAAGCTTATTAAATTCTGCTCTAAAATAGTTATCAAACTTTGGCATAGATGCTTTTTTGGTAATGCCCATAATATCAAACACTTGCCTTGATACTGGGTTTAGCATACCAAAGTTTTTTAGCCCAGCTGGTAGTTTTTGGAACACTTTTGCAAGCAGTCCGCCATGCCCTAATATCCAGTTGCGTAAATCAAAGTGTTTACTTTTTGAGTCTTTCGCCCTAGCAAGCATATTAAATGTAGATATTGGAACGCCATGCGGGCAAGCAATATCGCAATTTTTACAATTTGCACAATAGTGTAGTGATTCATCTTCTGCAAGCCCTAGTTTTCTAAAGCGTTCATACGCTGGACCTATCAATCGTGGGCCTAAAAAGTTTGGTGTAGCGTTTGCAACAGGGCAATATACTTGGCATATTGTGCAAGCTATACATTTATCTGGATTGATTTTAGCTTTCATTATTGCACCTCTAGCAAGCTTGCTTCAAGCCCTGCTTTTGTACCGGTAGATATTGCAACACCATAGCCCGATTTCTCTTTTGCATAGTCGTAATTGCCAACAGTTTTACCAGCAAAGAATACGTTACTAAACAAGGTAGCGCCACCTTTATCAATAGCTCTCATTTTATTATCAATATTGACGCCAGATAGCACATATGGGTGGCTATCAAACACATTTTTACATGTCCGCTCTTCAATAATTGACGGGCAGCTAAGCGGAATATTGAAAATAGCTTCGCTAGTTTCTGTCATGCCGATATTAATTCCGCCACCAATTATACCGCCAGTTGCTATAACGAACGCATCTGCCTTATATTCTGTAAACTTATCGCCAGCTAAATCGCTATGTTGCCCTATTAAGCTAACGCATTTGCCATCTACCACGTTAGCGCCACTAATGATACAGTTTTCAACAAAAGTAATATCTAGTGAGTGGATTTTATTCATAAGTGCTTGCCTTATTCTAAACCCTCCAACGCCCGGTGGCATCGAGGCCATCTCAATAATTTTGCAACCAACATGCGATAAAAGTTCAGCATATATTCTATCGTGGTCAAGCACGCCACTTATAGGTGGCATAAGTATCACATCGGCGTTAGTTTCGTTCTTAACTTTTAGCAATTCAGTTTTAAGCCAATTAAGCCCTTCTTCCGTTTCAACGTATCTAGCAATATCTAGGCTGTTTAATGCACGCTTAGTTTTGCCAAACGGAGATTTTAGTGTCGCTGCATAAAATGTTTTATCTTTCAACGATTTATATTGTGATAACCTACGCCCTGTGAGCTTCGGTTCGCAATCTTTCAAGTGTTTTACAGTAGCAATAGTGATATTTGTTGCATCAAGCATTCCATAAGCATTTACAGATTTTGAAGTAATATATGTCGGTCTAATCTTGCCAGCGATGGTAACAGCTACCCTATTTGTTTTATCATCGTTTATAGATAAGTTTAGCCCATTATCATTAACGATTTTAATAAAGTCTGCGATAGCATTTTCTATATTTTCCTTGCCTATTATTTTATAGGGGTGGTTATCATCAAGTTGTTCTATATAATTGATAGGGTTATCTTTTATTATTTTGCTATTTTTGTCATAGCCTAATATATCAATGGTGCCACTACCTATAGATAACACACCAGCACCGTGCGAAACAATTGTGACAGTTTTCCCCTTTTCAGCAGCGGTAATAGCGGCAACAAGCCCAGCTATGCCAGAGCCAACAACAATTATATCGTTAGAAGTCATCATTTTCACCATCAAAATTTAGTCCGGAAATATATATTGCACGTGTCAGTTCGGCTTCTTTCGCTTGTGTACCCCATATTACAGAACGCAAACCGTTCCACCTTTCTTGTAGAAATTTTTTGATATTATCATCAGATTTTGTTGTGTTAGCAGTAGCTTCGTTTTCAAGCGCTGCAATAGTTCTAAGCGAACAAAAAGTGCCTTGACAAGTACCCATACCAAGCCTTGTACGTAGCCTAATATCGTTTAGATAATGTGTATGCGGGTCTTTTGCAACGTGCTTAATCTCTGCCAGCGTAACAAGTTCACATTCGCATATTACTTCGTTTTCGTAGTTGTTTTGCTTCATATCATTTATCATGTTGTCAAACTCGTTACCGATCCTATCTGATAAAATATCTAGCGCCTCAACAGGAAAAAACTTTCTAGCTTCTGTAAGTGTTTCTGGTGTAACAGCTGGTGTTATCGGTATATCTGCTGTTTCGCATTTTGCATTGTTGTTAAACTTGCTTGCAACAAGGTCAGATATTTTTTCAGCCATAAGTCTATAAGTGGTAAGTTTGCCACCAAAAATAGATGCCATACCTTTTATTCCGTCGTTTTCGTGGTCTATGATTGTAAAGTTTCTTGTTGCGTTTCTGCCTTCTGCGCCCTCTTTAATGTACAGTGGTCTAGTGCCTGCAAACGCACGTAGTACACGGTAATCATAAATATCTGGGAATAGCTTTTCGCCTATTTCCATGAGTTTTATAACATCTGTACCAACAGGCGCAGTATCGCCAGCAGAGCTTGCCTCAGCAGATGTAGTGCCAAGTATAGTGATAGATCCATGCGGAACAAATATATCGCCATCGGAACTAGGGTGTAACTTATTGATAACACGTGATGTTATGCGGTGGTTGAATATGATAAGCGTACCTTTATCTGGTATAAGTGGCACGTGTAATCCAGCCATTTTTGCAATTTCTTCTGCCCATGAGCCTGTAGCATTTACGACGTAATCGCAATGAATATCAAACTTTTCGCCATTGACAAGGTTTGTAACATTAACACCATTTACAACACCGTTGTTGATTATTAAACCAGTCACTAACGCATGTGTATGGTATTCGCCACCATATTTTTTTGCGCTATCGACATTATGCCACACTAGCCTAAATCCATCTATGCCAGAATCTGGTACTTTGAATATCCTAGTGACATCTTTTGATAAGTTTGGCTCTAGTCTAAAAGCTTCATCCGTATCTATTTCTTCAAACGGGATATTAGCTTTTGCACAACCATCAATCCATTGTTTAACGAACGCTGGATCGTCGTGCTTTGTAAGTGCAAAATAACCTTCTGTCAGTTCGACACATTGTTTTGCAATTTTTTTAAGGATATAGTTTTCGTTGATACATTCTTTTGCAGATTCGTTATCGTTTACTACATATCTGCCACCGCTGTGCAATAAGCCATGAAATCGTGAGCTTGTACCATGCGCAAGTCCGCCTTGCTCTAGCAAGATGCACTTAAAGCCACGCATACTTAAATCACGCAATATGCCTGCACCTGTAGCACCACCACCAATAATAACAACGTCCGTTTTCATCATAGTTGCCTCTTAGATTTATGTAGTAAACTGCACTATCAGTTAAAATTTTACGCTACATGCTAGTAATTGTCAACGTAATTTGCAACACATAATATATTGCTAAATATAGCTTTTTGCACCAACATATACTTTGCTCCAGTAGCTGTTGTTTAATCTTTCCCTGCGTACTGTATCGCCTTTTTTTGGTGAGTGGATAAATAATCCGTCACCAACGTATATTCCAACATGGCTAACTGTTCTGCCACCTTGTGTTGCGAAGAATACTAAATCGCCAGCGAGTAGTTGCGTTTTTTTAACAGCAGTACCATTTTTATATTGGTCACGAGATACACGTGGTATATCAATACCGTTAAGCCTATAGACTGCACGAGTAAGCCCGCTACAATCAAAGCCAGCAGATGTGCTGCCACCCCAAACGTATGGCACGCCAATATATTGCTCGGCAGATTTGACAAGCTCGTTACGTATGTATGATGTAGAGTTTGTAACACTCCTACTTTTATATGCTGTAAGTTGTTCTGGCCTAACGATATAATAATCGGTAAGCCCATAATTTATTTTAACTGTTTCTGCCTGTCGTTTTGCTTCTGCATATGATTGGTAGCTACCAAAACGCACTTTATAATAGCCATTTTCAAGAAACAAGAACGCATCAAGCCCTTGTTTATTAAGGTTATCGACAAACCTAGAAGCATTATTTACACTTTTGAACGCCCCAAGCTGTACAGTATAACCCTCGCTATGCGTTTGATGATATGGATAGTAGCTAGTAGTAGCACAACTAGCAACAAGTATTAATAGCGCTACGTATAAAATAATACGATGTGTTTGCATATGTCACCTTTTGTTATATTATATAGTAGTGGTAGATAAAAATCAAGGGGAGAGACGTTCTGGCGATAACGCAGTTTAGAAAGGGGACTCGATTGCCACAATAATTATTTTTAAATGTCTGCAATCCGCCGCCGTCCCCCTTCTACCTTCCCCCTGCGGTAGAGATTTCGCTACGGTCATGAAGTAGTTTTTGAATACAATGCATGT